>JBOIFK010000123.1:0-9594 GCA_050741585.1 Nitrosospira sp. | reverse complement strand
CAATTAATATGATAGGTGAACGGCAGAAACAATTGCTCAAGCTGCTGCGCGGGAATAAGCCTGGCCTGAGCGTGGATGAGCTTTCAAAAGGGCTTGAAATCACGCGAAACGCGGTGCGGCAGCATCTTGCCTCCCTGGAAGCGGCGGGATTGGTGGAAGCGGGTATTACCCGACCTTCAGGCGGCGGGCGTCCCCAGCAACTTTACATCCTTACCGAACTGGGTAAAGAGATGTCTCCGCGTCAGTATTCCTGGCTTGCACAGTTAGTGGTGGCATCGGTTCAGCGTGAAGAAGGCGCCGAAAATATGGGCAAGCGCATGAGCGAGATCGGCGCGAATGTTGCACATCAGATACGCAGCCAATATCCTGGGCTTACCACGCACAAAGAGAAGGTCGAGAAGCTTGCCGAGGTAATGGACCAACTTGGTTACAACGCAAGAAATGCGACGTTGCCGGGCGGAGAGGCGGTGATCGAAGCCGATAACTGCGTGTTTCACACCATGGCGAAAAAAGATCTCGAGATTTGCCACCTTGACAGGGGTTTGATGGAAACCTTTACCGACAGCAAGGTCGAGCAACATGAATGCATGGCTCGCGGCGGGGATGTGTGCCGGTTTAAACTCAAGTCAAGAGAGGAATAATCTTTTCAGATTCATTCCTTCTCCTTCAGGTGCGATTCTTCATTTCATGCAGCATTCGCACAGATAACCAATCCTCCACGAATATCCTGAATCAGCTCCTGTAGCGAACCCGCCATAATACGGACACGGCGAAGAGGTTCGCAAAAGGCGCTGCCTCACCAGCCACCACTATATTGATAATGCTGCTGCGCATATCAATTTACGTAAACATAACCATAATCATCGATCATTTCCACAATATTTCAGCGGCTTGCCAATGCCGACGCGTCTATTCATATACTAATAGTTGTAAATTAAGCAACTTCACAAATTCCTAACAAAAACACCACAATTTGTTCACATATGGCGTGTTACGTTTCGGAACGTAATACCTATTCCATTTGTAGTGTTTTTGCCTGGGGGGAATCATATATGACATACCTGCCAAAATGCAAAGGCCGAGTAATATTTGCCTTTATGGGGAGCTTGTTGGCAACGATGCACGTAAATGCTGATGCTAATACTTATGCTAATACGGCAAAAGATTTTTTTAAAAATAGCGGCATAAGAGTGGGCGGCTGGATCAATGGCGGAGCGACTTTTAATCCGAGTCACATTGATGGGTTCAATGGCCCGGTCTCTTTCAATGATCAAGCCAATCGATTTCAGCTGAATCAAGCTAATGTATTTATAGAGCGCGCTGTCGTGGCGGAGGGCAGCAAATGGGATTTCGGGGGGCGTTTCGATTTCCTGTTTGGTACAGATGCCATTTTTACGCAGGCTTATGGTGTTCCCGCATTCGATGTGAATTCCGGACAACCCTTGAACAGAAGCAATTGGGATCTTGATTTGTGCTGTGCCTCGACCCGCTACTACGGTATCGCAGTTCCACAGGCGTATGGGGAAGTCTATGTGCCGGTCGGTAATGGCTTGAACGTCAAGGTCGGCCATTTTTATACGCCGATTGGTTATGAATCGGTTCCGGCCCCCAACAATTTCTTCTACTCCCATGCCTATACCATGCTGTATGGAGAACCTTTTACTCATACCGGTGCATTGGGCAACTACTACGTCAACAAGAACATAATGCTGATGGGAGGCACGACCACCGGCAGCGCTACCGGCGGGTGGGATGGCGGTTTTGATAGACAGTTGGGTAACTGGGGTGGTCTGGCCGGTATCACCTGGACCAGCGATGATTTGGGGAGCTCGGCCAATATCAGCGGGAGTTACGCTCAGACCTCCACACGAAGCAATGAGCCATGGGGGATGTACAGCATCGTGCTGAAACACAGGATCAACCCCAAGACGAATTTTGTTTTTCAACACGACCATGGTTATGCCGGAGGGGTTTTGGTGAATGGCGTGATCCAGAATGCAGAATGGTATGGCATCAACACGCATACCTACTACGACATCACGCCTGATTTATCAATAGGCGTCCGTGCCGAGTGGTTCCGCGATAGAGACGGTTTCCGTGTCTTTTCGCCAGGCCGCGTGGCTGCAGCCACCAACAATCAGGGACTCAGCTATGCTCTGGGCTCGGGCCGGTTCGGCAATGCCACCAGCACACCTGCCGATTACTACGCAGTTACCCTGGGCATGAACTGGAAGGCGGCAAGAACGCTGAAACTGGACTGGAAAACGATGAAACAATTTAACGTTCGCCCGAATGTCCGATACGATGCCGCAGATGGCTTGCATAACGTAGACTACCGACCTTTTGGCGGGCATAAAGACCAGGTTGTCTTATCCCTCGATTTTATGTTGCCATTCTGATACGGCGACCACCCTGCGCGTGCGCCTATTTCGAGCGTGGCATGCGGATTTTAGAATAATCGCAAATTCATTTTCACATGAGGGATGCCCGCATCCATGAATTCTTTCCCCACGATCTGAAAACCGAATTTGATGTAGAAGGGTATGGCATGTCGCTGTGCGTTCAACGCTATCTGCTCAACCTGCCCTTTCCTCGCTTCTTCCAGCAAGCGTAACACTAGCGCGCTGCCCACATTTCTGCCGCGCCATTCCTTAAGTACTGCCATGCGGCCGATAACGCCGTCCGGCAATAATCTTGCCGTACCGATAGGGTTTTCCGCCGAATCCACCGCAAGGAGGTGCAGGCATGTCGCGTCAAATTCGTCCCATTCCAACTCGCGCGGAACATGCTGTTCGCGGACGAATACCGTTTCGCGTATCATGCGCAAAGCCATGCCATCGGCTTGCCAGCTTGCGATACGTACAGTATAAATATTCATATGCTCTTATTACCTGGAAAGGTAATAATGGGCGGATAAAAACGAAATCGTTTCTAAAAGGCAGGAGCCGGGATTTGCCGAACACGGGTATGATCGACAGGGTTAGCGTATGCCGCGCCTTCCCGTACCAGTCGATTTGCTGCAAATAATCCAATCATCGACAATAGCAGCAAGCATTACTCAAAAGGGTGCCGTAGCACGATGGTTTCTTCCCGGTCGGGTCCGGTGGATATCATGTCTATTGGCGCTTCGCAGACCTCTTCCATACGTCTCAGGTAATTCTGTGCGGCCTTTGGCAATTGCTCAAAATCCCTGATACCCACGGTGCTGCCCACCCATCCAGGCATTTCCTCGTACACCGGCTCGCAATAAGCCAATTCGTCCGCACCCAGCGGCAAAATGCTGCTGAATTTCTCTTCTTCACCATTGCCGGTCAACTTGTAGCCCACACCCAGGCTCAGGGTCTCAACACCGTCCAGGACGTCCAGTTTGGTGACGCACAGCCCCGATACGCCGTTAATCTGAATGGAGCGCTTTAACGCGGCGGCATCGAACCACCCGCAACGACGCGGGCGTCCCGTGGTTGCGCCAAACTCCTTGCCACGTTTAGCCAGGTACTTGCCTACATCGTCATCCAGTTCAGTAGGAAAAGGTCCGGCGCCAACCCGTGTGGTGTATGCCTTGGTGATACCCAATACGTAATGCAGCATTTGCGGGCCCACCCCGCTTCCGGTCGTTGCTGCGCCGGCGATGCAATTACTCGACGTAACAAAAGGATAAGTTCCGTGATCGATATCAAGCAGCGTTCCCTGCGCACCTTCGAATAGCAGGTTGTTACCGGCCTTATTGGCCTCGAATAGAAGCCGCGGTACATCTGCCATCATGGGCTTGACGCGCTCCGCCAAGGCGAGCGTGTCATCCATGGTTTGTTGAAAATCCACTATCGGTGCCTGGAAATAATTTTTCAGCACAAAGTTATGATAGTCCAGCATTTCACCCAGCTTCGCGGCGAAGCGGTCACGGTGAAACAAATCCTGAAGGCGCACCGCGCGCCGCGCTGCCTTGTCCTCATAAGCAGGCCCAATGCCGCGCCCCGTGGTACCAATTTTATCTGCACCTTTGGCTGTTTCCCGAGCACTATCGAGTGCGTTATGGCAGGGGAGGATAAGCGGACAGGCTTCGCTGATGTGAAGCCTGCTCTGTACGTCGACCCCTGCCTGCTCCAGCATGTCGACTTCGTCCAGCAATGCCTGCGGAGACACCACTACGCCATTGCCAATATAGCAGGCAACGTTTTCGCGCAAAATTCCAGAAGGGATGAGATGCAACACAGTCTGTTTACTGGCGATGACCAGCGTATGCCCTGCGTTATGGCCGCCCTGGAAGCGGACTACGCCTTGGGCGTGATCCGTAAGCCAATCCACTATTTTGCCCTTGCCCTCATCGCCCCATTGAGTGCCAATGACAACCACGTTTTTAGTCATATCTATTAATCATCAAAATGAAATCATCATACAGTTGAAAGATGCAAGAAAAAGCAGACATCTTATAAAAATTATCGGGAATCTAGAATTTCTGAGATCCGAGCTAAATTTGTACTATTGTCCAGGCCTTATTCTTCAATACCAATGTCCTGTCACAGCTGAACGTGCTCTGCTTACTCCCGTTCCCTGGCAATTCGACAACGACCACGTGACCTTCACTGCGGAGCTGCTCAATTTTTTTTTCAAGCATTTTGTCGCCCTTCGGGTATGGCGCCAGGATGCCCTGGGGATAGATATCGGGCTGCACTAACCCCGATAATTCCCGTAAGTCCATGCTGAAGCCCGTGGCTGGACGAGCCCTTCCGAATGCCTTGCCGACCTCGTCATAGCGTCCCCCCAACGCGATCGCGTTGGGGCAATTGGCGGTGTATGCTGCAAATACCATGCCGCTGTGGTAGTGATAGCCGCGCAGGTCAGCCAGATCAAATGCCAGGGTATTCACCGCGGACTTTAATTCCGTTCCCACCGTTTCCAGCTCATCCAACGCTGTTCTGATTTCCGGATAATCCGGCAGGGATTTACGCGCAAGCGTCAATACGGTACTGTCTCCATATAACTCCGGCAACAGCAACAATGCCCGTCGTGCCCGCATGTCCACACGCTTATTCAATCCAGCGCAGAGTTTCTCCAACGCACAGATGTCCTTAGCCTGCAAAACACTGAATAATTCCGTTTCCAACTCCAGGGGAATTCTCGCACCTCTGACCAAGCCGCGAAATACAGCGACATGGCCGAGATCAAGGTGGATTTTATTTATTCCGGCAATTGCCAGGGACTGCAGCATGAGCCGCTGGACTTCCAGATCACTCTCCAACCCGGAATGGCCATAAAGTTCGGCACCAATCTGAAGCGGTTCGCGAGTACGAGTCAATCCCGATGGCAGGGTATGCAACACACTGCCCGCGTAACAAAGCCGGGTAATTCCCTTGTGGTTCAATAAATGCGCATCGATACGCGCAGTCTGAGGCGTCATATCTGCGCGCAGCCCCATCATCCGGCCGCTCAGCTGATCCACCACCTTGAACATGCGTAATTCAGTATCTCCGCCGCTGCCAGAGAGCAACGATTCCACAAATTCCAATAAGGGCGGACCGACCAGCTCGTAGCCATGCACCAATAGCCAATCCATGACTCGCCGGCGCATCATTTCAATGCGCAACGCCTCAGCGGGGAGGATATCCTCAATGTATTCGGGAAGAATCCACTCACGCATGTTTACGCTCCGGCAACATCAGAAGAGACGTGCGACGACGCGGGAGCTGATCGCTAATTCACGAGATAAAGCAACAGAAGGCCGACGAGCATGGAGGTTAGACCGAGAAAGCGTATCTGGCCATCGCCAATTTCGGTCAATTTCTTGAAAGTCTCGCGCCAAACACCAGGTATCAGAAACGGAAGAAGCCCTTCTATCACCAGCATAAGGGCAAATGCAACTAACAAAGTGTCCCACATGTCGATATAGCCTCGGCAGGCACCTCGATAAATTCACAGCTCTATGTGAGCCCTTTTTGCCGGCTGAAAACACGAAAGAAATAGTAGAGCAACAGTATGTGGCGATAATATCGCGACTTATTTAGCAGATGTGCCGCGTCCCGGATTCTTCAAGTACTTGAAGAAGTCCGAATTGGGCTCCAGAACCATCATGTCACCCTTGTTTTTGAAACTCTGCGTATAGGCTTCCAGACTGCGATAAAAAGCATAGAATTCCGGGTTCGGCTGAAAGGCGCTGGCGTAGATCGCCGATGCCTTGGCATCCCCCTCGCCTTTTGATTCCTGGGCTTGCCGATAAGCTTCCGCAAGGATGACTTCGCGTTGCCGGTCGGCATCGGCACGAATCTTCTCAGATTCCGCCGCCCCGGTCGAGCGCAGCTCATTGGCTACGCGTTTCCGCTCCGCTTCCATTCTGCGGTAAACCGATTCGCTCACTTCCTGCGGCAAGTCCACCCGCTTGAGACGAACATCGACAACTTCCACTCCGATCTTGCGGGCATCAGCATCAGCTTTTTGCCGCATAATTTCCATGATCTTGTCGCGTTCGCCGGAAACCACGTCATGTACCGTGCGATTGCCAAATTCGTCGCGTAGACTCGAATTCACCGTTTGCGCCAAGCGGGTCTGCGCCAGCATTTCATCGCCACGCACGCTGATATAATATTGCTTCACATCGATGATGCGCCACTTCACGAACAAATCCACCAGCACGTTCTTTTTTTCCGAAGTGATGAAACGTTCAGGCTCGGCTGTATCCATCGTCAGGATACGCGAGTCGAAATAGCGCACATTCTGCGCCACAGGGATCTTGAAATACAGACCTGGCGAAGTTTTTACATCGACCACCTCACCTAACTGAAACAGAATTGCTTGCTGGCGCTGGTCCACGACATACAGGGATGAACCAGCAAGAAGAAATAGAGCAACAATAACACCCAGTATCGTTGAGGTATAGTTTTTCACTTATCTAGTCTCCCTTTCACGGCCGCGAAATGCCTCGCGTGTTCGAGCAGCATTGTCAGGCACGGCCTCCGCCGCGGCTGAAGGCACTATCTCGGGCGCCAGAGTGGATGGAGATGAAGGGCCGCTCATTTGTATCAGTTTATCCAGCGGCAGATAAAGCAAATTGTTGCCGTTTTTCTGGTCCACAAGTATTTTGCTGGTGCTGGAAAGCACCTGTTGCATCATATCCAGATAAAGACGATCGCGGGTGACGCCCGGTGCCTTGTTATATTCAACGAGAACTTGTTTAAAGCGACTGGCATCACCCTCAGAACTGGCGATGACACGTTGTTTATACCCGTCGGCTTCTTCCAGCAGACGCGCAGCGTTACCCTTGGCTCTTGGAATGACGTCGTTGGCATAGGCCTGGCCCTCGTTTTTCTGCCGCTCTCTATCCTGGCCCGCCTTGACGGCATCGTCGAACGCGGCTTGTACCTGCTCCGGCGGTTGCGCGTTCTGCATCGTCACCTTGCTGATGGCAATCCCTATTTCGTAACGATCAAGAATCGCCTGCATCAATTGGGTCGCCTTCGCTGCCACCTGCTCGCGCCCTTCGTAGAGCACGAAATCCATCTTGCTTTTACCGATCACTTCACGAATGGCGGTTTCCGCCGCCTGTAACACCGCATTTTCAGGTTCGCGATTATTAAAAAGGAACGCCTCGGGATCCTTGAGGATATATTGCACAGCAAACTGGATATCAACAATATTTTCGTCGTCGGTCAATATCAGCGATTCTTTTAACACCTTACTTCTCACATTGTTGCGATAGCCGATCTCCACCGTGCGTACCTGGCTCACATTAACGGCTTCCACCATTTCAATCGGATATGGCAAGTGCCAGCGCAAGCCCGACTGGGTTGTTTCCACATATTTTCCAAAGCGCAGCACAACGCCTCGCTGGCCTTCGTTGACAATGTAAAATCCGCTCGATATCCACAGTAGCAGGAGCAATCCGGCAAGCACACCAACGCTGATACCATACCGCCTGGGGCCGCCGCCCGACCCCTCACCGCCGCCCGACCCGTTTCCACCACCGCCTTTGCGTTTAAAAAGATTGTTGAGTTTCCTGTTAAAATTTCGCCATAGCTGATCCAGATCAGGTGGACCGGAATTACTACCTTTTTTTCTTCCCCACTGAGGATCGTTTAATCCCATGATGATTCCTGTTTTTCTGTTTAAATATAGATACAACCATCAAACGGCATGGTCAAAAACTCTGTATCAGCGATATAGAAATACAGATAAATACAAATCGTATTGTTTGCTCAACAGTTAAAAGTGGCGACTCTATCGCCTGCATTCCCGGTTTCCAGCGAGTTCTTATTTCGTTGCAGCGCGCGTGCTTCCATTGCTTCGGATAGCGCCAGCTTAATAAACTCCAGCCCTCCGCCGGTTTTTGCGCTCAAGCGAATTTGTATAATTCTACCATATTCATCACGCCCGTAACCCGCCACGGCTGGGGATAAATTGATCAGGTCTATCTTGTTTAACACCAATATCTGGGGAATTGAGTCGGCACCGATTTCCTTGAGGACCTTGTTTACTTCGCCGATCTGCTCATTCCGGTTGGGACTGCCGGCATCCACCACATGGAGTAATAGGTCAGCGTGCACCGTTTCCTCCAGCGTAGCGCGAAATGCGGCAACAAGGGTATGGGGCAGGTCGCGAATGAAGCCTACCGTATCGGAAATTACAATCGGTCCGCGTTCCGGGATGAACAATTTGCGGGTGGTGGCATCTAGGGTGGCAAAAAGCTGATCGGCGACATAGGCGTGAGCGCGGGTAAGGCTATTAAACAGGGTGGACTTTCCAGCGTTTGTATAGCCGACGATGGAAACGGACATCACCTGGGCGCGTCGTCTGGAACGGCGCTGGACATCACGCTGGGATTGGAACCTACCGAGCTTATCCTTAAGCAGTCTAACCCGTTTTCCGAGCAATCTCCGGTCCGTTTCCAGCTGGGTTTCGCCAGGACCGCGTAAGCCGATACCGCCCTTTTGCCGCTCCAGGTGGCTCCATCCACGTACAAGGCGCGTCGCGAGATGTTCAAGTTGTGCCAGTTCCACCTGCAGCTTGCCCTCGTGGCTTTTGGCACGCTGGGCAAAGATATCCAGAATCAGACTGGTGCGGTCGATCACACGGCACTTGAAGCGCTGCTCCAGATTACGTTGCTGGGCGGGGGAGAGATTATGGTTGAAAATCACCAGCGAGGCGCCGGTTTGTTCTAACGCCAGCGTAATTTCATCCACTTTGCCGCTGCCCGCGAAGGTGGCGGGATCAGGCCGGGAGCGCTTTCCCTTGATGACAGCGGAAATCGCAAGCTCGTCGCTCGCAGCTAATTGCCGCAGTTCTTCCAGATTTTCAGCATCGCTGCCGTCGCTAAAATTGAGACTAACCAGCACAGCAGAGTTAGCGTCAGGCGTGTTTCCAGCGGGGCGATCAAGCATCAGGGAGGGCGGGTGCCTCAAATGGAATAGTAACAGCCCTGGCGGGGACCACGGTAGAGATTGCGTGTTTGTATACCATCTGTGTCACTGTGTTCTTCAGCAGAACCACATACTGGTCAAATGAATCGATATGTCCTTGCAGCTTAATACCGTTTACCAGATAAATCGATACCGGAATATGCTCCTTTCGCAATGTATTCAGAAACGGGTCTTGTAACAATTGCCCTTT
>JBOIFK010000122.1:0-6846 GCA_050741585.1 Nitrosospira sp. | reverse complement strand
AATCCCTGAACCCCCCTTTTTTGTGATTCTGTATAATTCTTTAATGGATTGGTTGTCATTTTCCACATGTTCCAGCACATGGCTGCATATGAAGAAGTCAAAACTTTCATCATCAAATGGCATATTCATCATGTCGACTTTATAGTCGACAGCACCCATCAACAAATCAGCGGTTTTGTAGTCGAATAAATTTAGGCCTTTAAGTTTTCCTGATAGGGCGACCTCGGGTGCTATGTGAATTGCTCGCGCTCGCTTGGGAAAAAAATTTTTTTCAATTTGTTGATCAATCCATAATGCATATAGCCGCTCACGATCAGATGCGCCGCAGGTGGTGCAGGTATAAGTCTCGTGTGAAGTCATTTCCCCTTTTCCAAAATGTACAAAGCCATGATGGCGTGCATTCTCATGATAAAATTCTGGAAGAGGTAAGAACGCAGTTTCTTTGCTACCGCATACGGGACACCACTGAATCGGCTTCCATACATCCAGAAGACTTCGAATCACTCTTGGCAGCACGATTTAATCTCCACTTCATTTTCAATAAAAGCTTTTGTCCATATACGGGCGCCTTCTCGGCGAGACATCGTAAAAACGAGTGCGTCGTCAATCACATCAAGAAATTTTGCCGCCTGGTCTTGTACGACTCGCTTTGTAATCTGCAGCTGAATACTGTGATTTCCTTCGTGAAGAGGCAAACGGGTTTTATATATCACAATATATCTGCCTCCGTTCTTGACACGCATCAAAGATTGATTGGCAAGGGTCAATCCTGCGCCAAGGATGAGGTTTCTCTTGTCGTCCAATACATAGTAGTTACAGGAAACTTCGTCATCAATTGAAGTTTCAAAATATACTCTTACAAAGACAACTTGGTTGAATTCGACATTACTTATCGAGCAAAAATTCACATCAAGTAATTCCGCAAAAGTAATTTTTGCTCCGCCATCTCCATATCGAAAATTAGCAACCCGTTTTTCGAATTGCGTGGAAGTTTTAAATTCTTGGGGGTCCGCTAACCCTTGATTCTTCAAAGGAATTGTTGCTCCCGCCCTGGTGTCTGCTGCTGGCCTTGCGAAAGAGTGTTCTGCGTTCATTTCTTCACGCATCTTTCGGATATATTGTTCTGCGATAGCGCCAGCAGGGCCGATCGCCTGAACCATGCCGCGTTCAAGATAAATCCCCCGTGAACAAAGGCTCTTCAGCGCCCCCATTTCGTGGCTGACAAACAGTACTGTTGCCCCACGTTCTTGTATTCGGGTGAGTGCGGTCATGCACTTGGCTTGAAAATTCATGTCCCCCACCGCCAGTGCTTCGTCAACAATCATAATTTTTGGATCCGAAACGATATTAACGGCAAACGCCAGCCGAACAAACATCCCGCTGGAGTAAGTCTTCACCGGTTGTTCGATGAACTGGCCGATGTCGGCAAAAGCAGCAATGTCATCAAATTTCTCATCCACTTCAGTGCTGTTTAGGCCAAGCACGGCTGCGTTCATATAGACATTCTCGCGCCCGCTAAATTCCGGATTAAAGCCAGAGCCCAGCTCAAGTAAGGCTGCGATACGGCCTTTGGTTTCTACGTGGCCGCCAGTAGATGCCAGCGTGCCGCAGATGATTTGGAGTAGGGTGGATTTGCCGGACCCATTGCGTCCGATGATGCCTACGGTTTCGCCTTTTTTTACTTCGAACGAAACGTCCTTGAGCGCCCAGAATTCACGGAAATATTGTTTGGGTGAGCTTCCGATGAATCTCTGAATTCGTGGATACAGCGATTGTTTGAGTCGATCATGCGGTTTGTCGTAAATCTGATAGCATTTTGAAAGATTCTGGGCACAAATAGCGACGTCCTCGTTATTCATTGCGGCGATAGCGACGTCCTCATTATTCATTGCGGCAGTTTTATCTATGCAGCTTTTCTCGCCCTGACCCGTCCCTGACGGGAACCCAAGAGAGCCGCGCCGCGCGATGTTCTTATTCTCAGAGAACATCGGCAAAACCCCTGCGTGTCTTTTGGAACCAGGCAAACCCCGCCCAGGCAATTAATAAACCTGCTGCCATCATGAGACTCCATCTTCCGATATCCGCCATCTGTCCAAATATCAGCACCTTCCGGCCTTCTTCGATGATAAAAGCGAGAGGATTGAGTTCAAGCCAGCTTTGATATTTGGCCGGCAAAATGCTTAAAGGATAGAACACGGGAGAAATGAATAGCAATACTGTGGTGAACATTCCAGTGATTTGTCCCACATCACGCACAAATACGCCGAACGCCGCAAGAAACCAGGCAAAGCCCATTGCAATAAAAACCAGCGGGAGCAAAACAAAAGGGAAGAAAATTGCTGTCCACGGAATCTGATGGCTCAGGATGAGCTGAGCGAGTAGCAGCACCCCTATACTGATCGTGGTATGAAATAGTGCCGAGCCAAAAGCTACCCAGGGAAGTATTTCCAAGGGAAAAATTACTTTCTTTACGTAATTGACATTCGAGAGAATTAACGCGGGTGCGCGGTTGACGCATTCGGCAAAGAGGCCGTGCACGATCATGCCGACGAATAGAATAATGGCGAAATCCGTTTTGCTTTCTTCACCGCCAACCCCCCAGCGTGCTTTAAATACGACGGAAAATACGAATGTATAGATCACAAGCATGAGCAGAGGATTGAAGAACGACCATGCGATGCCCATGACTGAGCCGCGATAGCGTCCGACGACTTCGCGTTTTACCAATGCGGTGATCAGGCTTCGATTACGCCAGAGGCTGGCGGCCATTTCATGTGGAAGGATGGAGAAGTTTTGCATGCCGTTAGCAGATGAGAAGCCCTGCGTGTAATCCCAAGTAACGCGAATTCGTGTTTCATTCGTTGGGAAACATGCATATACATCATAACATAGTTGATTTTGAGGCAGTCAAGGAAGGGTTCGCCGATTGTTGCAAAACATTAGCCGCTAGCTGGCACCCAATGGTGTCAGGCAAGCTGCCCTAATTCTATCCGATTAATCCAAAAATTTTTTCGTCAGGCCTTGCATTTTCCCTGGAAGCGAATATAATTACGAATCATTCTCATTAATAATCGCGGAAGGAGCCGAAATGGACAAGTCAAGCGTAGTTCCGGAAGTCGATGTTAATAAAGGAAATTTTTCTATGCTGGAGCAGAACAAGCGAATCTACAGCGATACGCTGTTTTTGCATGGAGACGAGGTGTTCATTCAGCATCGGGGCGAGCAATACCGGTTGCGCCGCACGCGTAACGGCAAGCTGATTCTGACTAAGTAATAGAAATAGTAGACTTAAAGCGCTCATCATGTATATTTGTGTCTGCAAAGGTGTAACTGATTCCGCTATCCGCGACGCCGTCCACCAGGGCGCTGACCGGATGCGGGATTTGAAAACCTGCCTCGGCGTGAGCGAGCAGTGCGGGATATGCGCCTGCCACGCAAAGGAGGTGCTCGAACAAGCACTGATGCAGAAAAATATGGCGCAACGCCATTCCACATAACCCACTCGTTTATACGAGATTTCGCCTGAGGAGGCAAACATGAAAAGCAGCGCGGATATTATCCAGTGGCTAAATCGCCAACTGCAACATGAGTTGACGGCCATCAATCAGTATTTTCTCCATGCCCGCATGTATAAAAGCTGGGGATTCAATAGCCTGGGCAAGAAGGAATACGAAGAATCTATCGAGGAAATGAAGCATGCCGATTCGTTGATCGAGCGTATCCTGTTCCTGGAAGGGTTGCCCAATCTGCAAGAGCTCGGCAAGCTCATGATTGGTGAAAAAGCGGAAGAATGCGTAGCTTGTGATCTCAAGCTCGAAGTGAGTTCCCGTGAAACACTTATCGCCGCCATTGCTGCTTGTGAAACGGCCAAGGATTATGTGTCGAGAGAGATTTTCGAGCACATTCTGGAAGATACCGAAGAGCATATCGATTGGCTGGAAACCCAGCTGGATGTCATGCAGAAGGTTGGCATTCAGAACTGGTTGCAGAGCCAGATCTAACTTTCATTGCCGCTGACGTAACAGGGGAGCCAGGGCGGCGTCAGCGGCATCTAGCCGGCCAGCTTTTTTATCTGACTTGTGAATATAGGCGAGACAGACTAAGAAAGTGACTCAGGCGTAACGTTCCTTTTCTGGTGCCACGGGGGCTGGCGCGGGTGAGATTCTGCCTGTCTGTTTGCATGGTGCGTCCGCCCATGCCACTTTATCTGCTGGGTGGTCCGCTATGTAGCGCTATGAGCGGCATCCATCCCCACGCCTCCACCGCTCCTTTTCCGGCCATCGCAAATACTGCCGGAAAAGAAATTCATTAGGTTAAGCCATTGATCTGGAGAGGAATATGAGTTCTGTTCATACCGGGAGGATTTATGCCCTGGTAGCTATTGTCATGGGTTGCTGCATGTCATTCTCCGCGCAGGCTGCGGTGAGGGAATATTGGATCGCGGCGGAAAAGGCGCCATGGGACTATGCCCCTTCAGGAAAAAACCTGATCAAGCCTGATGACGGGCTGGGGGTATGGGGAAAAACATCGACATACGTTAAATACCGCTATATCGGATATACGGACAGCAGCTATACCAAGCCATTGGCACAGCCTGAATGGATGGGAATTCTAGGGCCCGAGTTACGGGCCGTGGTGGGAGATACCATCAGGGTTCATTTTCTGAACAAGACCGACCGGCCGCTTTCCATGCATCCTCATGGAATGTTTTACGACAAAGATAACGAAGGGGCGGATGGGACCGGCGTGGGAGCAAGCGTGCCACCGGGCAAATCCTATACTTACACATGGGTTGCCGATGAAGCCGCAGGTCCCGGGCCGGCAGATCCTTCGTCGATCGTCTGGCTCTACCACTCCCATGTCATGGAAGAGGAAGACGCGAACCTTGGACTGGTCGGCACTATCGTGATTACCCGCGAAGGCATGGCGCGTTCCGCTTCCGATCCCGCGCCACGCGACGTGGATCAGGAATTCACTTCTTTATTCATGATTTTTAATGAAGAAAATGGAGAGGAGAGCGGGCTTAAGCATACGATCAATGGCCGTATTTTTGGCAATCTGGATGGCTATAAAACCAGCCTGGGCAAGCGGGTCCGCTGGCATGTTGTCGCACTGGGCAATGAAACGGACAACCATACCGTGCATTGGCACGGACAGACGGTGATCGATCATGGACGCCGCACCGATGTTGTCGAGGTTCTGCCCGCAAGCATGACTTCGGTCGACATGGTTCCCCGTTCTCCCGGCCACTGGCTCCTGCACTGCCACGTCGATGACCATATGATGGCCGGTATGTCGACTCGCTGGCACGTCCTGCCATAATAATATCCATGAATTATTCCCGGTTTGGCCTTTAATTTATGTATAATGGGTAAGACCGGGTAAGCCGTCAAGTCATACAACCCCAACTACCCCAACTACCCCAACTACCCCCATCTTTTTCTGCCAGAATCCGTCTTTATGTGGTTGAAGCGAAATACGAACTTGGAATCCGGCGGAATTCCAGGGCAAAGACCCACGTATCAAGAGCCACAAGTTAGGCTTAGCCTTTACAAATGAGTACCCAGCAATCCGGCGGACACGCGCCTGAGTCACACGCAATTGGGGCCAGTCCCTGACAAACTCTCGCCAATTTTCACAAGGGAACGGGATGCCCAACGTGAATGGTATTGAGCGGATTCTCATGCGGCGCAATGCGCTTCGCTTATTGGCATCCTACTTCTGATTGGATTGCTGCGTACGCAATGGGCAGAGCACCTCATCCGGATCTTTTTCCTCGGGAAATTGCTGGTAAAACCCGTTGGATTCAGCCTTGGTGCAAACTTCCGAAACCAGCGACAGGTAACGGTTACAGCCGATATTATTTGTTTTCTACTGTAAGATTCTACAGCTATTCGGCATTTTCATTCCGTTGTTTCATAGCACCGTCATTAACGAACGACGGGGTGCGAAACAATGGGACAAATCATGCTTGCTCAACACGGAAACGGCTCCCTGGATCAACGAGCGGTCATAGGAATGTATCGGCTGAGACATGAAGTTTTTCATGACCGGCTGGGCTGGGAGGTCACCGACGATAATGGAATGGAACATGATGTTTTCGATCATGCTGATCCGGTTTACGTCCTTGCGAAGGGCGATGAAGATGAGGTGCTGGGCTGCTGGCGGCTGCTTCCAACCACCGGCCCGAATATGTTGAAGGATACTTTTCCCCAATTACTGCACGGACAGCCGGCGCCCCGGCAGACGGATGTGTGGGAATTAAGCCGGTTTGCGGTAACGGTCCCGAAATACGAAAGCGCGGGGTTCGGCTTTAGCGATATTCCCGTGGAAATGATGCGGACCCTATTCCGCTTTGCACAGCACAATGGAATCAACCGCTACGTAACCGTGACCACCGTTGCGGTGGAAAGGCTGATACGCAAGCTTGGCGTCAATGTTTCCAGGCTGGGAGCGCCGATCAAGATCGGCCGGGTATTGACCGTAGCCTGTTATATCGAGATCGACGCCATTACGGAGTTTGCCCTGTTCGGTATGCTTGACGAGGACATGCAAAGGAAGGCTGCATGAACATTCTTCTGGTTGGAGAAAGACAGGACACCCGCCGAATTGTGCAGTTGTTACTTGATAAATCAAAGCACAGACTGGAACGGAAATCACTGGAGAATGTCCCGGAACCAGACCTGGAAGCCTATGACATGGTGCTTGTCGACGGCGATGTATACAGTTGCAGTCAACAGGTGAACCTGATGGAATGGATTCGGGAGGCGAGAAGGCGCTACCCGCATCTGCCGGTGGCGGTAATGAATAATGTGGGGTCCGATTTGGGGTCCGGAAGTCATAGGA
>JBOIFK010000121.1:0-9141 GCA_050741585.1 Nitrosospira sp. | reverse complement strand
ATGCAGAGCTACGAGCTGGCAAATGAGCCACCCGAATGGTAAAGAGCCTATTTACTATTCAATTCTTCCAGCCGGATGCTTGTCACTTTACCGGTCGTCATGGACAGTTTTTTGATTCGCGTGATGGCGGCATTCACATTCTTTTCAACCGCCAGATGGGTAAGCATGATGATATCGACCTGATCTTCCCCCTCGCTGGGCTCCTTCTGCACCATCGCATCGATGGAAATGCCAAGATCGGCAAGCACACGGGTAATATCGGCCAGCGCCCCTGGCTTGTCCATCACCCGCAATCGCAGATAATAGGAGGTCTCCACCTCTTCGATCGCCAGGATCGGCGTATTCGACAGCAAGTCAGGCTGGAAAGCAAGGTGTGGAACGCGGTGCTTCGGATCGGCAGTGTGCATGCGGGTGACATCCACCAGGTCTGCCACGACGGAACTGGCGGTGGGTTCGGCGCCTGCTCCCGCGCCATAATACAGGGTAGCGCCCACCGCATCGCCTTTCACCACAACCGCATTCATCACGCCCTCCACATTCGCGATCAACCGCCGCGCGGGTATCAGCGTAGGATGGACACGCAGCTCGATGCCCCTGGGCGTGCGCCTGGCAATGCCCAGGAGCTTGATACGGTAGCCCAGCTCCTCCGCGTAACGGATATCCTCACGGGTCAATTTTGTAATGCCTTCGGTAAAAACCTTATCGAATTGCATGGGAATGCCGAAAGCGATCGCAGCCATGATAGTGAGTTTGTGCGCGGCGTCGATGCCCTCGATGTCAAAAGTTGGATCAGCCTCGGCATAACCCAGCTTTTGTGCCTGCTTCAGCACGGTGTCGAATGTCAATCCTTTTTCACGCATTTCCGACAGGATGAAATTACTCGTGCCATTAATAATTCCGGCAATCCATTCGATCCGGTTGGCAGTCAACCCTTCCCGTAATGCCTTGATAATGGGGATTCCGCCCGCTACCGCCGCTTCGAACGCAACCATCACGCCTTTTCTCTGCGCCGCGGCAAAAATTTCTGTGCCGTGGGAAGCCAGCAACGCCTTATTGGCAGTAACGACATGCTTGCCATTTTCGATGGCCTTCAGCGTCAACTCCTTTGCCACGGTATAACCGCCGATCAATTCCACCACGATGTCTATATCGGGGTCTGTTACGACGGCGTTCGCATCGTCAGTGACGATGACGTCGCCGCCCGCGATTTTGCGCGCCTTCCTGACGTCACGATCGGCAATCATTGTGATGACGATGCCGCGGCCGGCACGACGGCTGATCTCCTCCTGATTGCGTTTAAGTACGGCGAAAGTGCCGCCACCGACCGTACCGATACCTAACAAACCGACATTGATTGGTTTCATTTTTTTAGTGTAGTGAGTCAGGCAATTAATCAGGAGTTGAATCGATCATTTCGGTACGCGCACCAGGGGTCTCGCCCCTCACCCCGTTTCTATTCATTCTCAGCCACGCCCGGTACGCTTGCGATATCGCTCAAGAAAATCTGCAATACGGCCTATCGCTTCGCTGAGATCGTCGCTATTGGGCAAAAATACCACGCGAAAGTGATCCGGATATGGCCAGTTGAAACCGCTCCCCTGCACCAGCAGCACCTTTTCTTCCATCAACAGATCCAGCACGAACTGCTGGTCGTCGTCGATCGGATACATGTCCGGATCCAGGCGCGGGAATAGATACATCGCCGCCTTTGGCTTGAAGCACGTAACGCCGGGAATATCCGTCAGCAATTTCCAGGCAAGATCGCGCTGGCGCATCAGACGCCCTGTTGGCATCACCAGGTCATTAATGCTCTGATATCCGCCAAGTGCGGTCTGAATGCCAAATTGCGAAGGGACGTTCGCGCACAGGCGCATCGACGCCAGCATGGTCAGCCCGGCAATATAATCGCGGGCAAACTGCTTTTTGCCGGAAACCACCGCCCAGCCTGAGCGAAATCCGGCGGCTCGATAGTTCTTGGATAAGCCATTCAAGGTGACGAACAGCACGTCGTCCGCCAGCGAAGCAATCGAGGTGTGCGTTGCATCATCGTACAATACCTTGTCGTAAATTTCGTCCGCATAGATGATCAGCTGGTGCTGGCGGGAAATCTCGATGATTTCGCGCAACAAATCATCCGGATAAAGCGCACCGGTGGGATTATTGGGATTGATGATGACAATGGCGCGGGTGTTCGGCGTGACCTTGGCGCGAATATCATCCAGATCAGGCAGCCAGCCGGATTGCTCGTCGCAGACATAATGTCGAGCCGTGCCGCCTGCCAGCACCACTGCCGCGGTCCACAGCGGGTAGTCGGGGGAAGGAATCAGCACTTCATCGCCGCTGTTCAGTAATGCCTGCATCGCCATCACGATCAATTCGGAAACACCGTTACCGATGTAGATATCCTCCATCCGCACATCGTGAATCCGCTTCTCCTGCGTGTAATGCATGATCGCCTTGCGCGCGGCGAACAAGCCCTTTGAATCGCAGTAGCCTGAAGCGGCGGACAGGTTGTGGATCACGTCCTGCAGAATTTCCTCGGGTGCATCAAAGCCAAATAATGCCGGATTGCCAATATTAAGCTTGATGACGCGATGCCCCTCATCTTCCATCTGCTTGGCATGGTCAAGCACCGGCCCGCGAATGTCGTAACAGACATTCGCCAGTTTGCTGGATTTTAGTATGGGTTGCATGTATTGGAATACTGATCCGCAAAAGTACGGCAGCGCCGATAAAGATCAGTGCAATGACAGGATTTATCAGAATTTACCCGTTTCAATCCTGTAAAGTCTTGAAAAATTCCTTGATCCTGCCTATTCTCTACACTTAACTGGGCCAAAAAAAGATGTCATGTTACCTGACCCGTTAATCCGTCGCAAATGGAGCCTTGCTTGAAACTGCATCTTTCCGGACCTTCCGAACTGAATATGTTCACCGGCTACGGCGCCGGGTACGTCATGGTTAATCAAACGCGCTACGAGCGTAACCTGATCATATTACCCGACCGCATTGAAAATTGGGCGGCTGAAACGTTTGAGCGGCTGACAGCGGAGCACTTCGAGTCTTTGCTTCCATTGCAGCCTGAAATGGTGTTATTTGGAACGGGAGGGACCTTGCGCTTTCCTCACCCCTCCCTGACAAAAGCGCTCATTGCATCGAAAATCGGCGTTGAAGTCATGGATACCAGCGCCGTCTGCCGCACCTACAACATTCTGACAGCGGAAGGACGCCGTGTAGCGGCAGCATTGCTTATTTAGGGCCTGTTAACACTTATTTTGCACCCGCGACGGCGACGGATTTCATCCGGCACGAGGCATGAGCCACGCGGCGGAGCGGGCCTCCGTAAGCGGCGAGTAACGAAGGGCTGGATGAAATCCGTCCCGTCCCTCCGGGTTGCGCACAAAAAACGCGGATACCGCGTTGCAAAGCTTGGCCATAGGCCCACTATGGCCTGCGCTTCGCGCCTTGCCTCCGCGTTTTTTGTGTAACAACGCGGGTGCGAAATAAGTGTTAACAGGCTTTAGTGTAGTGAGTCAGATGTTTGATTCACCAGTCTACTCGGCGATTTCGTTGCTGGCCTGGGTTAGCCGCTCGGCTCGCACCCGCTCCCGCCAGCCCTCGATCCAGCCAGGCAAATCCGCAGCCAGCATGGGGCGCGAGACGAAAACCCCCTGGGCGAGATCACATCCCGTGCGGCCCAGAAGGTCCCAATCCTTCCGGTCTTCCACCCCTTCGGCCACCACTTCCATGCCCAATTGTCTTGCCAACGCCAGACTGGCGTCATACATTGCCCGTAATGTCTCGTCAGCCCAGGCACGGTGTACAAAACCCTGATCGATTTTGAGCTCGTCAAAGGGGATATCGCGCAACTGCGCCAGGGAAGAATGTCCCGTGCCGAAATCATCGATGGAGAGACGGAAACGCTTCAGGCGCAGCCGCGTCAAAATTTCGAGCGGGGCCCGCGTATCCTGCATCAGCCGGCTTTCCGTCACTTCCAGCACCATATCCTGTGGCGCCACGCCGACCTTGGCCACGAGGTCAGCAACGAAATTCAGGAAATTCAGTGACGATAGATTGTCCATCGACACATTCACGGCCACCCGCAACGCCAGCCGCGCTTGTTGCCAGGCCTTGGCCTGCGTCACCGCGTTGTTGAAAACAACCTGCGTCAGATCGTCAATCAGACCAAACGCTTCAGCCAGGCCGATGAATTGGTCGGGGAACACGACGCCATCAACCGGGTGGAGCCATCGCACCAGTGTTTCCACGCCCACCACCTCACCGCTGGCGACCGCGACCTTGGGCTGGTAATAATTGACAAGCTGGCCATTGTCGATGGCAGCCCGCAATTCATCCGCCGTGTAAATTTTCTTCGCTGCCTGGGGGCTATCCGTTAAAGGGGGCGACCATGTCTCAAGCAGCGCAGATAGCGTCTCTGGCTTAACGGGTTTATGCAGGTGCCCGAGTATCGGAATTTTATGCGCCTGAACCAGCTTTTCAGCGGTCTGCAGTATGCGCTCATCCTCACCGCTGACCAGGATGAGGCTGCCGGCATAGTGCCGTTCCACCAGGTGCCGCACGAATTCAATCCCATCCATTTCCGGCATATTCAGGTCCAGCAGGATCAGGTTTGGGCTTGCCGCCGCGTCGGCGATCTGTTCAAGGGCGGCGCGCCCGCTGTCGCAAAGCGTGACCGAGGTAAAGCCGAGGTTTGACAGAATGCGGCTCAGCAGTTTAAGCATGAAGGATTCATCGTCAAGCACCAGAATCTTGACTGCGGAACTTTCGGTCATGACATTCTTTTCCCTTCAGGTGGCAATTTGGAGGAACAGGCGCATGCCTTTTTTCCTGGCTCAGGCCGCCGGAAAAAAGCTTCGAATTTAACCATTATCGCTGCACTTGTTCAGTCAATGAATCGATTTGTAACAATATATTTGTCACGATATTTAGACGCATACCACCCCCCGTTGACGGTGCAAGCGTATCCATAATTATCTTACACGCATAACACGATATATGTAACTCGATATCGAGGTCAGGCCGTACCCGTGCCATGCTTACAACGAATCGATATATTGGTCCACAACAGATAATTCCGACTCGAAGCGGGGCATCAGTTCTTTGAATGCCTGGATGTCGCCCGCTTTCCCCACCCGCTCCATCTCGGCACATAAATCGCCCAGCACCAGTGCACCGACCGAGCGCGCCGACGACTTGAGTTTATGGGCTGCCGCACCGGCCGCTGCCGCCTCTCCCGCCTGGCAGGCGACGCGCAAGTCTGCCGCTATTCTGGCCGAACTGGCGCGAAAGTCCCGCAGAAATTCGTTGATCACCGCCGGATCGTTTCCTACAAGCTCTTCGAGGACGCTCACCTCCACCGGTTTTTTTCCCTCCACTGGTTTCTCCTCCGGTTGTTTCTCCTCCACCGGTCTCCCCTCCACCGGTTTCTTCGAAGGCGCCGCCGCGGCGGGAACATCGATAACGGCGGGCAACGCGGCCCCGGATTTAGCGATGGGTAGCCATTTCTGCAACACAGCCTTCAAATGTAAAAGCTGTACCGGCTTGCTCAGGTAGTCATCCATGCCGACCGCGCGGCAGTGCTCGGCCTCGCCCTTGAGGGCATTGGCGGTGAACGCAACGATCGGCTTGCGAGCCTTGCCTGACTCCGCGCGGCGAATGGTCGCGGTCAACTGGTAGCCATCCATTTCGGGCATATGCAGGTCGGTAAGCAGCAGTGCGTAATTGCCGCTCTCCCAGCGCTTCAGTGCTTCCCGGCCGTCGCCGGCGATGTCAGCCGCATAGCCGAGCAGGGCGAGCTGTTGACGGATCACTTTCTGGTTGATGTCGTTGTCTTCCGCGACCAGAATCAGTGTACCTTCCTTCAATGCCTTCTCGCGCGATGGCACAACGACCGCTTCGATCTTGGCGGATGGGGTCTCCTCCACCTCAATCACTCGTCCTGCAGCGATCGCCACCGCGCGAAGAAAGGATTCGCGATGCATGACATCGCCATCAAGCGTGACGCTATCCACGGTTTCGGAGCGCTCATGACGGCGCCGGCCGCGCCTGATAATGACAAAGCGGGGCTCGATGTTCGGCTGATGATGTCCATGGTCAAGAACCACGAAGTGCGGATCCAGGTCGGGCCGGGAGTGGCAGGCGGCGCGCAATGCTTCGACTGGAGGCGCATCATGCCCCGCGTCGATGATAAGCAGCCATAAGCCGGGTGGCAACGTGTCGATCCGCTGCCGCGCTTCCGCCAGATTCTGTGCACGCTCGACCGTCGCACCGGCGTATTCCAGGTACACGGCCAAGTCGTCGGCCAATCCCTTCCCGTCGCCGATCACCAGACAGGAAACCCCCGCCAGATCCACGGTACCGGCCGCAGCGGACTTTGCTGGCAGCGGCACGAACGATACACGCACGGTAAAAACGGAACCCTTGCCCGGCGCGCTCTGTACCGTGATTTCCCCTCCCATCAGTTGCACCAGATGATGGGAGATGGCCAGCCCCAGTCCGGTGCCGCCAAATCGCCGGGTGGTGGAAGTATCTCCCTGGGTAAAGGAAGTAAAGAGCCGCGCCTGGGTCTCCTCATTCATGCCGATACCATTGTCGGATATCTGGAATTCCACCGTCACCTGATCCAGGTCGTGGCCCGCCAGCAATGCGCGGACCGACACCTGGCCTGGCACCTGCTGTCCGCTGGAAAATTTAATGGCATTGTTGGCAAGATTGACCAGCACCTGGCGCAAGCGCAGGGCATCTCCCTGAACTTCTTCCGGAATCGCGGGATCGAGAAACAGGGTGAGTTCGACCCCTTTTCTCGCAGCCAGGCTTTCAAGCATGTTGCAGGCCTTTTCCACGACGGTCACCACCGACATGGGCGCCTGTTCAATTTCCAGCCGGCCCGCTTCGATCTTGGAAAAATCGAGAATATCATCGATGATCTCCAGCAGGGCGAAAGCTGATTCGCGAATAAGATCGACCATCTCCATCTGATAGCCATTGAGGCTGGTCTGCTGCAGGACATCCGCCATGCCGATCACGCCATTCATGGGAGTACGAATCTCATGACTCATGGCTGCAAGAAAAATTGATTTTGCCTGGTTGGCCTGCTCGGCATCCCGCCGCGCCTGCTCCAGGTCCTTCATGATGCGAACCCTTTCGCTGATGTTGACGCCGGAGGGAATCAATTTCACCACCCGGCCTGCGGCATCGCGGACGGGCACCACCATGAAATCGATCGTCATGAGGCCGCCGTCCGCGATGCGGATATCAACATCATGGCGCACGATTTCCCCACCCAGCGCCCGCTCTACGTCCTTACGGGTCTGACTCTGCACCTCCGGCTTGTAAGAGAACCACCCTGTCTCGTCAAGCCGCTTGCCGATCACGTCCTGGCTCTGCAGGCCACCCACCTCCAGGGCGGTGCGATTGATTTCCACCAGCACGCCATCAGGCGTCGTTTCCCCCACAAGGGCAGCCAGGTTATCCACGATGGCCCGGAAGCGCTGCTCGCTTCCACGCAGAGCCTTTTCCGCCTGCTTACGCTCGTGGATGTCGCGCAGGACACCGGTAAAATAACGTTTTCCTCCGACGAAATATTCGCTGACCGCGACATACAGATCGACAGGGTCGCCGTTCTTATGCAGCCCCACGACTTCGCGGCCCATGCCAATGTTATGCAATCCTTCGACTTCGAGCGTGAGAATGTGATCGAATTCACAGCGCCCGCGCCCGGTTCGATAATACCTGTCGATATAACCGTCATGACCGGTACGATGGGGTTCGGGCATCAGCATGGCAACATTTTGTCCGATCACTTCGTCGCGAGTGTAACCGAAGAGTTTTTCGACGACCGGATTGACAGAACGGACAATGCTCTTGTCATCTATGGTAATAATGCAATCCACCATGTGCTCAACCACGGAGCGGGTTTCTTCTTCCTTGCTGATCAGGGCCGCGTTGGCCCGCTCCAGGTCGGCAGTACGCGCCGCAACCCTGTTCTCCAGTTCCTGGTTGAGTTGCCGCAGATCGCTTTCAGCGCCCTCCCGTTCGCTATTGCTGGCATTCAGGCGTTCCGTCATGGTGTTGAAGGTGCTCGCGAGTTGCCCGATCTCGTCCCATCCCGCCACTGGCACGCGCTGCTGCAGATTACCGGCGGCAATGTGCTGCGCGCTATGGCTGAGGTTCTTTAACGTGGTCACCACACGGCGGCTGAACAGAACGGCGCCAGATATGGCTGCGAGGAGCGTGAGACCCAGAACCAGCAGGCTGAAATTGCGCACGCGTTCTACGAATGCGAATACCTCGGCTGCATCCATTTTGACCTCGATACCCCAGTTCATGCGGGGCAGATAACGCCAGGCGGCGACCACTTCCCTGCCACGGTAATCTCTTTTCAGGCCCGCCCCACGTTCTCCGTGCAGACCGCTCTGTGCCGCTATCGCAGACGGGACATTATGAAGGGGTATCTTGCGAGCCAGCGCCGCATCGGGTTCATGTCTCAGCGGAGCCATCACCAGCGCGGTGCGCTCATCATGGAACCGCGTGATCACTATTTCCCCGCTCGCCCCCAGCCCCGCGTTGTCCGCCACCACCTGGTACACGTGTTCACTGTAGATCTGCAACGCCACGATGCCTTCGAGTTTCCCCTCGCTGACCACGGGAAATGCCATGAAAGCCGCGATCGCACCGCGCGATGGCTGATAACGTTCAAAATCCGAAACACTATTCTGCAAGGTATTCAGCGCCTTGCGGGTAACAACACCCAAGCCGGTGTTTCGGTAGGGACCGGTAACCAGACTGGTGGCGAAGTCGGATTCGTGGGCATCGGAATAGACAACGATGCCTTGGGGAGAAATCAGAAACAGATCGTAATACCCGGCATCTTCAACGAAGCGTTTGAAATACTCGCGGTACTGGGTATCCAGTTGACGATAGGCGGCGGATTTCACCCCGTTCTCGGCATATACGCTGGCAAACTCGCGCATGGCCGTGCGCGTGGTACTGGCTGCTTGTATCACTCTGGCATCGAGGAGCCGTTCGCGCAGGTAGCTATCGATCTGTTCCGCCTTCATATCGGCGATGGCCGAAACCTGCTGGATCGCCGTTTTCTCCATCTCGGTTTCGAACGTACGC
>JBOIFK010000120.1:0-3761 GCA_050741585.1 Nitrosospira sp. | reverse complement strand
GGTAAGCACGGAAGCGAAGGTTTCCAGGGAAGGGTCCCTGGCGATTTGCGCTATGAGGGGTTGTGCCGCCGCCAGACGATCCGTTATTTGTTCCAGTTCTGAAATGTCTTCGTAGAGCAATCCATTACGGATCAGAAAGTCGTCGACGTTGGGCGCGTAAACGTCCTGAAAATTGCCGGCATCGTTTTTCAGACGCGCTGAGAGGTGCTTCGCCGCGACATGGGCCTGCTCAGGCGTGGGCGCTTCCAGCACCAGCAACATGATGTCGGCGTCCTGGGAAAACGCTTTTCTGTAGCGTTCGTCATTAGCACGAAACGGCAGATGCTCGGAGAGCATGTCTGTCGTATCGGTGTCCATGACAAGGTTGCGCGAGGTATATACCGTACAGACCACGGTGAGCGCCGCCGCTGCAAGCAGAATCCAGGCAGCGTGGCGATAACAGGCAACGACCCAGCGCGCAAAAATGCTATAGACGCGGCTGTGAGAAGCTTTGAGTGGGATGGTCATCCTTCAGGAAGAATTTGGGATACTCGGCCCTGCCGCCGCGTGGTTTTACTTAGTCTTCTTCGGTCAAGGCGATCTTTTTCTTGAGCATATCGATGAGTGTCGGGAAACCGTCACGCTGAAGAATGGCGCGGTATTCTACCCGTTTGAGCGCAAGGTCGCTGACACCATCAGCCAGGATATTGACGATGCGCCAACCGTCTTTCCCCTGACGCAGAATGTAGTCAAAACGTACGGGCTCCTCCTTCAATCGAACTAGGCTGCTGCGCACCATTACCTGATTTCGCGGCATGGACTGCTGTTCCCGAAATTCAAAACGCTCGCCATCGTGACTTTTAAACCATCCCGCATACGTGCCAATGCTGAGTTTGCGGAAGGTATCTGTAAAAGTACGCTGTTGCTCGCCATCCAGCTGAGTCCAATTGGCCCCCAGGGTAGTACGTGCGATAAAATCGAGGTCATGAGTTTGATCGACGATGGGGGCCAGTAATTCAAAGCGCCCCCGATAACCGAGTTTTTCACCCTCGCGCATTGCCTTGATAAGTGACTCGTGGAGGCGGTTTACGATCTGTTTCGGATCGCCAGGCCCTGCAGTCTCCGCCCAAGACGCGGGCGTGACCAGCAGCATCACTACGATTATTATCTGGAGATGCAATACGGTTTTGATTGCATGCAGGACTTTCATATTCACAACCTTTATAGCAGGTGAGTGCGCTAACCGCGCTATAACGTAGCGTCCAAGTCCATGTCATTGCAGTATGGTATTGTACTAATGACGGGCGTCGCGGCTACCTATCCCAGACCGTCACAGGAGCCTCTGCCTTCACGGTAACCGGTAGCTCTGCCGTCTACTTTACGCTTAAGCAATCTCTTCCGCCAGGGAAAGTCCCCGGCGGCGTTGCAACTTTCGAAGTAGTCATGAGCCTGACAGCGCCCGTACGGCGCGATCGCAGCAGCCCATGCATGCCGCCAGCCGGCGTGCCTGGAACGCGTGATTACACGTATCGCTTATCGCTCGGCTTTGACCGGAATGCCACCAATTGTTTTTCGAGCTTTCAGTTCCTCGGTCACCCATTTAGGCGTAGGCTCGGCAACCATTGGGCCCGACGTCCTGGGGCCTCTGAGAGAGGCCAGCAATGCCTTCAGAGGATGCTGTAACGTATCTTCAACAGCGGTTGCCTCATAGCCGCAATGGGCCATGCATTGTGCGCATTTGGGATTGCTGCTGTTCCCATATTTCTCCCACGGCGTGTCATCCAGCAGCTCCTGAAAAGTGGCCGCATAGCCTTCATCCGGCAATAAATAGCAGGGTTTTTGCCAGCCAAAGATATTACGCGTCGGGTTACCCCATGGGGTGCACTCATAATCCTGGTTACCAGCCAGAAAATCAAGATAAAGCTTGGAATGATTCAGTTTCCAGTCGCGCGTCTTGCCGATTTCGAAAATACCCCGAAATAGCTTCTTGGTATCCTGCCCCTTGATAAAGATGTCCTGCTTGGGAGCACGTTCGTAACTGAAGCCCGGTGCAATGGTTGCACCCTCAATGCCCAATTCCATTGCATAATCCAGAAACTCGGCAACGTCCGCCGGGGTCTCACCCTGGAACAACGTACAATTTACGGTAACTCTGAACCCCCTTGCCACACACAATTTTATTGCCTCAACCGCCCGATCAAAAACTCCATCCTGACAGACCGAGGCATCATGCCTTTCCTTCATGCCATCCAGATGGATGGAGAAGGTCAAATAGGGAGATGGCGTATAGTCGTTAATCTTTTTTTTCAGCAGAAGCGCATTCGTACATAGATAAACATATTTCTTCCGGGCGACGATACCGGCAATAATCTGCGGCATTTCCTTGTGTATCAGTGGTTCGCCGCCAGGAATCGACACCATCGGCGCGCCGCACTCGTCAACTGCATGCATGCATTGTTCAAATGAGAGACGCTGGTCAAGAACATCGTCTGGATAATCAATTTTACCGCAGCCCGCACAGGCTAAATTACAACGAAACAGAGGCTCCAGCATCAGAACCAGCGGATATTTCTTTACTCCCTTCAACTTTTGTTTAAGCAGATAGCTGCCTACAGCGATCTGCTGACGTAAAGGAACTCCCATGAGCAAATCCTCCAAAAAACTTCAATAAACTGATTGATGGCCATACAAATAACGGCACCGATTTTTCCTGTTATTTTGAAACTCACAAAAGCTTCCTACGACGCTATAGGGGCTCCCCAGGCCACCTTTCTCTGCTCTTCTTCTTCTGGTGAATTTTATTGCATCAGTATATTAGCACGTATATTTCATAAACTAAACACACAGCCTCTTCAAGGTTAATACGCGAGCCTCAGCCCCGAATCCGGCAGTGGGCCGCTCATTTTTCACGCATGTCTTCATTCATTCTTTTAGCTCACCACCAAGCCTGTAATGCATTTCTGCGCTGCACGGCCCTCATCTTTCGGGTGAGTCGCTATAAGACAGATTCAAGGTGATCCGAATTTTTGAAGAGAGGCCTTGGGGTTCGCAAAAGAAACCAAAAAAATGGGGCGCCGAAGCGCCCCATTTTCACCAACTTCTCGATTAAAAGTTGTGACGGACACCAATCGTGTAGGTGGAACGATTGCCTGTCGCATAGTTAGGCGCGACAATGGCACCGATGTTGTTTGCTACGGCAGCGTTTGGATTATCCACATAAACGTGCTGGTAACCACCAAATAGGCTGGTGCGCTTGCTCAGGTTGTGAATGGCGCCTACCGTGAAACTGTCGGCGCTGCGCGCTGCTGCGGAATTGATGCCGCCCGCATGCGCTTTGGTCATACCGCCTTGCGCCACAAGCGTGGTGTTGCCCCACTTGTATTGACCGCCAGCGTGCCAGATATTACCGTCGCCACCGGCATTCATCGCGGAATTACATTGTCCCGTGCCGATGGAATCAAGCGGATTTGCCGACAAGGAAGCAGCGGTGGTGCAGGTGGCGGAACCGATTGCGTTGTTGATGTCTTCATATTGGCCGCTGAGCTTGAAGTTCTCGAAGGTCCAGGCAGCACCGACACGCCACACTTCTTCGGTCCTGAGGCCTAGGCCCTTCTGGAAATTATTGGCATTGTCCCGGGAGTAGCCGCCGAATACGTCAAAACCCATGCCCATAAAATCGGCGTGGTATTTGGCAGCCGCCTGGCCGTCGAAATCGCCATTTCTACCGCCGGTATTGCCTTGACCACCCAGACCACCGGGAAGAAAGCTGCTTGAGATACCAC
>JBOIFK010000119.1:0-10859 GCA_050741585.1 Nitrosospira sp. | reverse complement strand
CCTTTGTACAGCAGCTTGGATTGCCGCTCATAGAAACGACCGGCTTTTTCGATGAGTGCAAGACTAAGAGGGCGAAACTTCTGGATCGTGACGTCCAGTGCTTCCCCATGCTTCTGCTCCAGTGAGAGCCGGATAGTATTGTGCTCGGCCTGCTTCAGCTGTTCCTGCAAAGATGCCATTTCATTGACGAGATCGAGCTCCTCGCTGTTTTCTATCAGGCTGCGCATTTTTTCAAAGATTTGCCTGAATTGTCGATCATTGGTTTGGAGCAGGGACTGATTCAGCTTCAGAAGCTTCGGGTAGAGCAGGATGCCGCGGACATAGGTCTGCTGAGCAAATGTGACAGATCGGAGCTCGTTGGCGCTCTCCAGCAGCCGCTCGTCCACATTGAGAAAATGGTTATAAGCCGTCTGTGTCTGATTGATTGCATAGAAGGAAACGCTGGTTACGAGCGCGAGCAGCACCAGTATGACTGCATATCCTCCAATTATTTTTCTGCTGATGGTCATGGTTTTTCCTTCAAATCTCGGTCTTCCTGCTCTCCCGGGATCGAGCAGCTATCACCTTTCTTTCGCTCGGTTTACATTCATCACTTGCGATCTATCCCTTCCAGACTCTATTCGGCCACTTGCTCCCGCACGATAATGTTTTCGTCTGTCAGGAGTTTTTCCGCGTCAAGGATCACCAACCGCTCAGGTGTGATCCCCTTCAGATAATTTTCACGAATGCCCGTGAGGGTGGGCAGGGAAGGCCGGATGCGGGCGACCAGAATATTGCATACGCGGATGATGGCGTCGGCCAGGATGCCGAAAATTATTTTTCCGGATTGCAGTACGATAATCTTATTGAGATCGGTCAGCTCTTTTCCGGACAGTTCGAAGATCTTCTTAAGATCGATGACCGGTAGTATCTCTCCCCGCAGGTTGACGACACCGAGCACAAAGCCTGGCGTGCAAGGCAGTGGTGTCAGGCTTTCCAGAGAAGCGACCTGTCGGATGTAGCGTGATTCAATCGCATAGCGTTCATAGGCAAGTGTAAATTCCACGACCTCAATGCTTTCATTGCTGGCCTCTTCCAGAGGGGGCTCCTGTGCCAGGGCCAGCGCTCTTATCTGCAGAATGTGTTGCGTTTCTTCGGCAGACGGCGTCCCGATGCGTTCGAGGGCGATGCGCGCATTTTCCAGACGCTGCTCGATCTTGCGGAAATTGACGGATACCGTTTCTTCCTTTTTTTGAGAAGCTGGCGCGTCAACATTCATTTGGCGTTCTTTCTCCCGTATTCTCCGGCCGGTGCGACAGGTCTGATCGCACGGATGCAATAATCTCCGTGAGCCGTCCAGCGGTCAGCCCGCCTGACTCGGGCAGAGGCTCGTCATATGGGTATGAATGTAACAGCGCCAGCGCATTGCTGAAGTGTCGGTCCGCTTCGTCACGTCGGCTTTGCGACAGATATAAATTGCCTAATGCAAAGTGGGCAAGCACAAAATCCGGATCGAGATAAAGCGTATGCGTTAGCGATCGTATTGCAAATTCGCTTTGTCCTGATTCCTGGTGGATTATGGCCAGTAGAAAATGGGCCGCCGGATTCAGCTTATTGGCATCAACTGATTTCTCACACAACCTGGCCGCCTCAACAAGCTCACCCAGATTGGCATGGGAACGCGCCGTGCAGCAGAGCGCATCAGGCTCTTCCAGATTGGACATGCTTGCGGCAGGTTGCACCTTTATCGGACGAACCGGCATATTGGTTGCCGATGGCAATATTTCCGTCCGAGTGTTTGGCGAAAGAAGTGTTTCCCCATTTTGAAGACGGGAGGTTTGCGCCAGAGCCGGCGCCGGCATGCATAAGCCATCCGGTAACGGGTGAGTGACCGGCACGGAATATTCGGCTGTGCTTATCTGCGACCCCGGCTTCTCGGTCTTGTGGTAGAGGACTGCTCCAGGAAAAGCGGTGGCTTTGAACTGCGGAAACAGGCTGTTCGACGTTTCTGCCGGACTCACGATGAGCCATCCGCCGCTGACGAGTGATCGGTGGAAGTTCTGCCCCATTTTTTTTATCCGTTCCGGACCGAAATACATCAGTACATTGCGACAGAAGATCACATCCATCGCGTTGGTGTCATTGATGAGCGACGGGTAAACGTCCTCAGCGAGATTAAGGTAGGAAAAAGTTACCCGTTTACGAATATGCGGCAATATTTCAAATTGCCCATTTTTCCTTCGTTTAAAATATCGCTCCTTGATCCAGAGTGGCGTGTCGCGAAATGACCACTCGCTATATAGACCCTTGGCTGCCTTCTGCAGGAATATCGGATTAATGTCGGTGGCCAGAATTGTCGTGTTCCATTCCCCGGAGCGGTGAATCAACCGGTCAAGAAGCATCGCGATCGAATAGGGCTCTTCGCCTGTGCAGCATCCCGCGCTCCAGATACGCAATCGCCGGTTGGCGTGTGCGTACGTGCGCACCAATTCGGGGAGAATGCGTTCCCCAAGAGCATCGAAAGATCTTTTCTCGCGGAAGAAATAGGTCTCGCCGACAGTCAAGTAGCAGGCAAGTATCTCGATCTGTCCGCGTGTCAGGGCAGCGGACAGGAGTTGGCGGACACATGTCTCCAGGTTCTCCATGCCAAGCGCAGGCGCAGCGGCAGCAATTCCACGCTCGAGATCAACCCAGCGTTTTGGCGGATAGTGCAGGCCCATCTGCAGGGTGAGTAATTCGCTTAGCTGTGAGAGTAGTGGATGAGGGAGGGTGGTCTGCATATTGCGTCTCAGGGGGAATCCAGTGCCAAATCCAAAGACTTTTCTTCTTCCAGGAAAAGAAATTTGTCGAGATTGTGGATAAGAATGAGTCCATCTTTAAACTGGATGATGCCCTCCAGGTATTTGAGTTCTGGAAGAATTTCCTCCGCGGGGATCCGGCGATGGTCAGGACATTCGACAATTTCCGCTACTGCATCCGCCACCAGTGCCACCCGACGCCGTTCCGCGTGCGCGAAAATAAGCCGATCAGTCAGGGCGATTTCCCGTTTCGGCAGATTAAACCGTTGCCGGAGGTCGATGACCGGCGTGATTCGACCCTGCATGCTGATGACGCCAAGTACGATATCCGGTGCGTTCGATAGTGGAGTGATATGGACCATGCGCTCCACTTTCTCTACCGCGGGCAGATGCAAGGCATAGCGCTGATCATCCAAAATAAAAACAATATATTGATTCGTCATATTTACCCGGACATGAAACGTAAATACGTCATCCGGGTTAACATCCTGGATGTGCCAGGAAGATGCCGCGTCATTGGTTTATCGAGGAAAACGATGCAGGAAAATAAGTCACGCATGCGTGCGGACATTACTTTCGGGTTCTCGTCCCGAACTGATTGATGATAAAGCTATGAGACTACAAAATGATGACTTTAAACAGCTGTAAAATCTTACAGGTAGAATTGGAGAGCGAATGAAAACCGTGATCATCAGCAGCAAGGATCGGACCCAGACAGTATGCGCTTGCGGTGATGTTATCCGGATCGGGCTGCGCCACTCGGTGCTGAGCATGTACGCGAGGGCAAGAAAGCCCACAATTCATCCGTACAAGCAGCGTAAATCTCGGGTGAGCTGGCAAAGAATTGGGACAATGATCCTAAGTAATCGTTTTTCGGCGACCAGTGGCCTGAATTGCGGATAACACCAACCAATCCGCGTTTGTCATTACTTAACGGGATTTATTCGTTACGCAGCAGCGGCTGGCTAGATGTTGCCAGGCAGACAATTAGCAGAAACCATAATTTACCTTGAAACTCACGCCCTCGATTAGTCCATATGTCAATCGACCTTGGGGGACCAATAAACACATTATATGAATTAAAAACTCATAATTATTGTATTATGCTAAATATCGAACTAAAAAAAATGATGGCCAAACACATTAAATAGGTTTAAAACACATTAATTGTGTATTTCAACAATCAATCTTTAAATCTAAAATCGTATGAAACGGCTACGAGAGCTTCGGGTTATGTTTAATCTTACGCAAGAGGAGCTTGCGGCTATTTTAAAGGTAACGCAGCAAACCATCGCCAGGTGGGAAGCCGGAAAAGCCGAACCCAACCTTGCGGCGTTACGGGACATCGCGGTGATCCTGGACACCTCGGTGGATGCGCTATTAGGAATCGACAGGTCCCACAAGGTCGCGGTAAGCAAATACAGGCAATTTGTGAAGGCCGGCTGTGCGGACGGGTTCTGGGGGCACCTCGGCCTGCTGTATCCAAATGAGACGAAAACACGCTGGTATCCTGTCAGTCAAGGGGCGGCAAATTATATCGAAAAGTGTCTGCGGCCCGATCAAGGAGAAGGGGATGACTGGATTATTGTTCCAACCCTGAACAACAGGTTCTTGATATTCGCGGTGCAAGCAATGAAGCGTATCTGGCTGCTGGACAATAATGCAGATCAGCCAGACGATGACTGGAACCTCACGTGGGATGGTTACCAAGGACTCTCGCCAGATATTTACCGGGCCTTGGAGGCGCGATTTTTTGGTCTGGACGAACAATACAAGGCGGACTACCCGGCGGCTTTACGGAGTATCCTCGATGAGATCGTGAAGGAGGATGGGTTTGACGACAAGGCCAAGGTCGCCCAGCGCCTCCTGGAGACGCATATTCATTTCCGCGACGGTACGTTAACGCATTATTGGGTTGAGACGCAGGATATTATGACTCTCATTCTGGATGCGGAATCAGGCGCTTCACGGGTATTTGGGATGAGCGGTGGGGAATTTGAAAGCTATTATCCTGTTAACTCGGTCCGTATGATCGATTTACCTTTATTGCAATATCACGAAGCAGAAAAGAGAAATATAAAATTTCTTGGGGAAGAAATGACCGCTTGCTAGATCAACGGCGTGCGTCAATTGATATTACTTGTTGTTCGAGCGCGTAAAATGGATGCATCCATGTTTGCTTATCCAAGCAATGGACCGACTTTTATCTGATCACTAGTCGAACGCATACAGTATCAAGAGTTACCGATCCTTGTTTGGATTGATTTCAAGGTAAAATCAAGAACCTTATTGCTTGGTGGCGGAGAGAGAGGGATTCGAACCCTCGGTACGGTTGAAGCCGTACGCACGCTTTCCAGGCGTGTACCTTAAACCACTCGGCCATCTCTCCCACTAAAGAAATTCACCCGCCCAGGAACCGGCAGGGCGCAAAGGATAAACCAGAACGGATTTTCCGGCAACTGTTCCGGATACGTATGGAGATACTGTAGCGGAGAATACTGATCATTTTATTTGAAATAATGGATTACAGTCCATCGCAACAAGAGCTATTCAAAAATCATAAGCCCAAAAGCCAGAAACAGGACGTTGTCATGACCATCAAATCTCGCATTCGCACCGTCGCACATTATCCTCATGAAGGAATCATGTTTCGGGATATCACGACGCTGCTGAAAGACCCGATCGGATTGCGCGCTACCATTCAGGAGATCACCAACCGTTACAAAGGAGCAAAGATCGACAAGGTTGCGGGTATCGAATCACGTGGTTTCATCATTGGCGCACCGGTTGCCTACGAGCTCGGTGTGGGCTTCGTACCGGTGCGCAAGAGGGGAAAATTGCCTGCCGAGACGCTTGGGCGTGACTATCAACTGGAGTACGGCAGTGATCGTATCGAGGTTCACGTGGATGCGATTCAGAAAGGCGATCGTATGTTGCTGGTAGACGACCTTATCGCTACCGGCGGCACGGCAGAGGCTGCCGCCGCGCTGATACAGGAAATGGGTGGAGAGGTGGTGGAATGCTGTTTTGTCATCGACCTGCCGGATATCGGCGGCAGGTCGCGTTTGGAGAAAGCGGGCTTCAGGGTATTCGCGTTATGCGAGTTTGCCGGTGACTGATCAGGGAAACCGGACCGGGACTCATGCGGCAACTTGCATCTTCCACTGACGCCTATCAGAAACGCATGTTGTATTGGACATAGAAAAGATCCGGCGAGACGCCTGGCGCCGCAGCCTTCAAAAAATTGCCGGCGAAGAGCTTTGAGTACCCGACCAGGATATCCTGGTGACGGCCGACGTGGACATTCAAACGGAAATCAATTTCATCACCTACATAACTGCCTGCCTGGCCTGTCGCATCCCGCAAGGTGGCGGCACCTGCGGCGTTATATAGAAAGTCGTGCTTATTCGCCAGGTAGAACCGGTGGTATTGCGCGGTAAATGTGGCCCATGGCTGTGGATGCAGATTGATCTGGGCATTGAAATCATGGATATTCTGTCTTCCCACGCGGTCGATCCAGCCCATGTAGTAGTTTCCAAAAGGAAAAAGCTGGTTGAAGGTATTGCGACTGCCATCGGTCAGATTGTCGTCACCCGAAGCGAAATCATAGCGGAGCCAGAACTGGGGATTCATCGGTGCTCCCTTGAAGTGGTAGCCTCCGCCCGAGGCAACCGCAAAGGCGGAGATGTTCTGATTGGAATACTGGCCGAACTGATACATCCCCTCCAATTCATACAGAAACTGGTTGTAGTCACCAGCGACGCGGCTGCCGAGGGTGTGCACGATCGAGTCACCCCGAAAATTATTTCTGCCGACAGACTGATTCCGGTTATCGTCCAGGCTCAGGAAATAAAAATCGGCCAAATGGCCTTTCATGGGCTTGTAGGTGCCCCATAAGCCGAAGAATTCGCGCTTTTGGTCCCAGTTGTCAAAATTATCCCTTTCCATCGTCATCGGGCGTACCCAGAATGCGTCCAGATCAAACTTCGGCGTGCGCCAGAATGCTTTAACCCCCTGGAAAGTGCGGCGCGTATTGACCCAGTCGAGGGTGGAGATCAGCCGCTGCGAGCCATAAAGCAATTCCTGGCGGCCGACGCGGAGATAAGCCGGACCATCTTTGATATTCGCCAGCTTGATATCCGCAAAAAGATTCAGCATGTCGGTATGATTGACATCGGTGGGGGCCGGCGTTAAGCCTTGACCAAAGGTGCGGGCATCCAGAAACTCGGCAAATAGGCGGACACGATCCTGATACCAGAAGTCTGCGTGGAACCGGCTGCGTATCATGTGGTAATTATCGTTCGTGTTGGTCAGGCGGGCATCGGATTCCCGCATGTATCGATACCAGAAGCTGCCCCCAAAAGACAGGAGAAAGTCGTCACCCATGTGAATGCGTTTGATGGGATCGAAGAAGTCCTTTTCATGGCCCGGCTTTTCCAGATAACGAAAATCTACATCAAAAGCAGGAAGAGTCTGAAGGGCGTACGGAAGATAGGGCGAAACAGGGGGAGCTTGACGCTTGTTTCCGGTGGCATGATCCCAGAATGAATAATATCCCGGCCCCGATGGCGGTATCGTGAACATGCCGGGACGCGATGGAGCCGTTACGGGGGGAACTTTTGACCAATCGAAGCGGTCTTTTGTTACTTTAGCTGCTTCAGCGTTGCCGGAAGAGCCGACGGTATCCGCTGCGAAAACATGGAACGCCAGACTCACCGCTCCCGCCCCCAGGCAGAATTTTAGTAGTGATCCACGCGCGCGCGCGGAAGGCGCCCAGTGGACAGAGGCGTTGATGGCTTGAACGGGCAGGGGACGGGGCGGATTCATGGTTCGGGTCCTATCGGTTTTCTAGTAAAAAATGCCCGTAATTATACCAGAATCCCGTCAATTTCTAATCTTTGAACAATCAGTAAGCTAATGGTTTCAATGGCGGATGACCGTCGCTTTCGGCCAATGGAAACAACATTGACCTTCAATAATCTCAGAATCCGACTTCGCTTATCTCGTTCTTCTTATCCGGGTTTTCTCTACCGGTAAAATTTTCCCGCGCGCTCCGGTTGATAGACGATTTCCACAATCCGCACTTTTATCATGCCGCCGCCCGGACGAGGCCATTCTATTTCATCCCCGGTGGAAAGGCCGAGGAGGGCGCTACCTACCGGTGCAAGAATGGAAATTTTATCGCCGGTACCGTCAACATCCTTGGGATAGACCAAGGTCAGACAAAAGTCTTCCCCCGATGAATCGATGCTGAAGCGGACGGTTGAATTCATGGTTACCACTGAGGGGGGTATTTGCTCGGACTCGACAATCTCAGCACGGTCAAGCTCGGCTCGTAGCGCCTCCTTTCCAGGAAAGGCATTTGCTGGGAGCGACTTGAGCAGTGCTTCAAGCCGATCCAGGTCTTGGGACGTCAGTACAATTTGCGGTCTGCTATTCATTCTGGCCTCGTTTCAAGTTTCGATTCAATTAGATGGTTTCCGGGGGTAGTATCGCTGAAGTTTACGCCCATGCCAACGCCAGAGCACCGCGACAGAGTTTTCTTGCCGTCCACCTCACCGGTACTGCATTATCACTATTGGAGGAACCGGGTTGCGCAGCTTCGATCAGTATGGTCCGCGATCCGAAATATGGTTTACCGATCGCAAGGGAGAAAGCGATTTTATACCAAATAGCATCAATATTACTGTGGCATCACCACGGTATCGGTCATATCCGTTCGTAACACGATATGCATTTCAGATCAAACCCATTCGAGATTTTTCCCTCCGTCAAAAGATGCCATGGTTTTCGTTTCTTGGTTTCTTATTAGGTAAAGATAAAAAACGGTCATGCCGGTTGCGTATGTTTTTTATGGTTTTTGCCAATTCCAAGTTGCGTTGACCTATTCTCGTGCCGAGCGTAAAGTCGGGCAATGGGCTGGATGCGGCACGAAATTCATATTTCCACCTCTTTTCTTGAGGAGCAGATAATGGCTATGCAATCCCCAACTATTTTAAATCCGGCCGTACTGGTTCCGGTCAACCCGGAAATTGAAAATTATATGCTGAGCCTGGCGGGCCGGACGGATCATCCCGTGCTGACAGAAATGGAAGCTGTCGCGAAGAAAAACAATTTTCCCATTGTTGGTCGTTTAGTCGGTATTTTTCTCGAAGCGTCGGCGAAGGCTGTGAATGCTAAACGTATATTCGAGTTCGGCAGTGGCTACGGCTATTCCGCTTATTGGTTTGCAAAAGCGGCAGGCCCCGATGGGCAAGTGATTTGCAGCGATGGCGATCCTCTCAACAAGGAGAAGGCCGAGCAGTATCTCGGTTCGGCAGATTTATCGGAAAGAGTCGATTTTCGCGTTGGACTCGCGCAGGAGATATTTGCGCAGACCGAAGGATCATTCGATATCTGTTATAACGATGTCGACAAGGGTGACTACCCTCAGGTCTGGCAAATGGCTAAAGACCGGATTCGTCCTGGCGGTCTTTACATCGCAGATAACGTACTTTGGCACGGACGGGTGGCGGTGGAGAATTACGTTGATATTGTCCCCGGTTGGACTGAAGCAATCCTTGAGCACAATCGGCTCATTTTTAATGATTCCGATTTTGACGCTTTTATCAATCCTACTCGTGACGGCGTGATCGTGGCGCGTAGAAAAAACCCGTGACGAGATTTACAAGCAGTCAATCCGCATAAAATACACGCAGCGGTTCCAGGTTGCAGGGTCGGTCACCCTATCTCGATTCACCGACAGATCTGCCGGTTCTTTATCACTGATATCCTGGTGTCGAGGGCTATGTTTTGTGTCATTTCCAATAGGTTGGCGATATAATTTAACCCAGATAATCCATTAGGCGGCTCTCACGTCCTAATGGATTATCTGGGTTAAATATTGTTTTTTTTGATCGGGTGTGTACAATTTGTTTTCGCACCTTGCTGATGTTCTGAGAATTAAAGCCTTGTTGCAGGGTTTTTTACAGGGGGTGGCTAAAAATAGTATTTGGCAGTACTTCAAATTTTGATGCTTTGTCTGAAGAAACGCGGTCAAAATAGTGCTGCTGATGTAAATGAGAAACTAGGGTTCCGGCTTCCCTACGGGAGGTGCCTGGTCCGAGAGTTTCCGGCTTCGTTGTGACGAAGCTCCACGGAGGGACAAAAGCCCGGGAGATCATGTATAGGAAATACATTGACTCTTGGAACCTAACCTTCTGATTAATGGAGACTTTGTCATGCGCTTCCCTTCTGCGCGTATTTCCATCTCACCCCTTTCCGCTGTAATTGGCCATATCTGGAGGCCGCTTGTCTGTCCGTTGAGTGCGCTTGCCGTCATGAAACAAGACGTGAGTGACCGAACGGCGTGGGTCGCCACGTGCGTTTCGGGAGGAACGCCATGTCAATAAAGGAAAATCAGGATAGTTTCGTTCCTGGCATTGGTACGACCGTCCCCGTCGCTGCGGATAGCCTCAATCGCAGCATGAGTATCTGGAATAGCATCACTCTTGGCTTTGCGGTTGTTTCGCCAGTGGTAGGACTCTATGCCATTATGGGCGTGCAGACTGCTGTGACGGGAGGGGGCTGGTTTGCCGCGCTGGTCATCTGTCTCGTCATGCAATTGCTGGTGGCGACTGTCTACGCCGAGCTGTCTTCTCAGTTTCCGATTGCGGGTGGCGCTTACAAGTGGGCCCGCCAACTGGGTGGGAACGTCACCGGACAATTTGCCGGCGTTATCTACGTCAGTTCCACCATCGCCATGCTGACTACAACCGCCTATACCGGGGGGGTCTGGCTTTCCATTTTTTTTGGATCGGAGGGTGGGTCCGGGCACACGCTAGTCATGTGGGGTGCGGTGTTTCTATTCCTCTGTGCATTGCTCAATCTGGCTCACGTCAATGTTTTCAAGTTGGTTATTACGCTGGGTGTTTACGCCGAAGTAGTAGGCTCGCTTGGCGTGGCGCTACTCCTGTTTTTCTTCTTCAGGCAGCACCCGCTTTCCGAATTGTTTCAAAACCTGGGTACGGGAACGGCCCCGGGTGAGACAGCCGCTTTTTTGGCGGCGTTAGCGATTGCAGGCTGGGCCTTTATCGGTTTTGA
>JBOIFK010000118.1:0-13010 GCA_050741585.1 Nitrosospira sp. | reverse complement strand
TTCCTCGCCTCACGGCGGCCGGCCATTAACCGGCATCCTGCTCTGTGGAGCCCGGACTTTCCTCTCCTTGCGTTCCATTACTGGAAAGCAAGCAGCGACTGTCTAGCCAGCTTCGATAGGGATAGTATCACCAAACCGGATGAAAGGTAAAAACTTGCCGGTGTGGATATTCGCATCCTTCCTTCCAATCCGACAGGCGTTGGAGCATCATGCTCTTTGTAAGGATAGTATTCATATGCCCGCTTTTTTGTATGAAAGATAAAACAGGCAAAAACCCTCCATTTATGCATAATCAAGTTATGATTCCGGATTCGTGAAACCGGTGGATCGTATGAATCGTCGTATATTGCTTATTTCGGCGTTGGCTTTCATCCTCTCCGGATGCGCGGCGCTGGGGCTGCGCGAGCCGCTTCGCGTTTCTGTGGCTGGAATCGAACCGCTGGAGGGAAAAGGCATGGAAGCGCGCTTCGCGGTCCATCTCAGAATTCAAAACCACGATGACATTCCAATTAATTACGATGGCATTTCACTTGATCTGGATTTACGCGGAACAAGCTTCGCCAGCGGGGTGAGCGATCAGCGCGGCGCCATCCCGCGCTTTGGAGAAACAATAATCACGGTGCCGGTAACCGTCCCCGCGACGGCGATTATCCGTCATGCCTTCGGATTGACCACTGGCGATCGTACCAAGGCCGATTACCGGTTGCGCGGCCAACTTGGCGGGCAGGGATTTGCCATCGGACGATACTTCGATGCGAAAGGAGAAATTACGTTGCCAACGATACCGCCAGAGAAGGTACACGACTTCAATCGTTCACTTGAATAGCTCGCGTACCGGGATATCGGCATCAGGCAATCTTGCCGTGGTACAAATCAACCGATGATTTCTCCTGAATCAGGTAACGCCATATTGTGCACGGTAGCTTTCTATCGCGCGAAGATTGTGTAGTTTCTTCCTGTCTCGCAGATAATTCGTAATGTCATCAAGGTTAACAATACAGGCGACCTGAATCCCATATGCATGGTGAACCTCCTGTGTAGCGGAACGCTCTCCATTCCCCCGCTCCATTCGGTCAAGCGCAATGACAACGCCACAAGGGATCGCACCGGAAATGCGAATATGATTCACAGATTCGCGCACTGAAACACCAGCAGAAATGACATCGTCCACAATCAGCACGCGCCCGGCTAGCGGTGCACCAACGAGATTCCCACCTTCGCCATGATCTTTCACTTCTTTACGATTGAAGCAGAAAGGGTAATTGTATCCGCTCTCGGCCAGAGCAATGGTGATCGTGCTAACCAGGGGAATACCTTTGTAGGCGGGACCAAATAACATGTCAAACGGGAGCCGGGCAGCAAGGATGGCTTTGGCGTAAAATTGCCCCAGTTTTCGAAGAGAATCGCCATCGTTGAACAGTCCGGCATTAAAAAAATACGGTGACATTCGCCCCGCTTTGGTTTTGAATTCACCGAAACACAGCACGTTACGGCTGATGGCAAACTCAATGAACTCTTGCCGGAAATCGGGCATCGCTATGACAGATTGGGGAAGATAGACGTGAGAATTATAACGCTTAACCTGAATGGCGTGCGCTCTGCCGCCACCAAGGGTTTTTTTCGGTGGTTGCCAACACAGCAGGCGGATATTGTATGCGTGCAGGAACTGAAGGCTCAGGCCACCGATATCACCGATGAAATGATCTCACCCGACGGCTACCATAGTATTTTCCACTGCGCTGAAAAGAAAGGATACAGCGGAGTGGGAATCTACAGTCGATATAAACCGGACAATATTATTGAAGGCTTGGGTATCGCGGAAATTGACGCGGAAGGACGTTTTCTACGCGCTGATTTTGGACCGTTGACCGTAATATCGATCTATTTTCCTTCGGGTTCCAGCGGCGAACACCGCCAGGCCGCCAAATTTTTCTTCCTTGAGCGATTTCTCCCCATGCTCAAAGAACTCGCAGGTTGCGGCAGGGAAATTGTACTATGCGGTGACTGGAATATCGCACACAAGGAAATCGATCTGAAGAACTGGCGCTCCAATCAGAAAAATTCCGGCTTTCTGCCTGAAGAGCGCGCCTGGCTTAGCAGCGTTCTCGACGAACTTGAATTTGTCGACGTCTTTCGGCAAATTAACGCGGAGCCTGATCAATATACGTGGTGGTCAAATCGCGGACAGGCTTGGGCCAAGAATGTCGGTTGGCGCATAGATTATCAGATTGCGACACGCGGGATTGCTGACAAAGCGACTGAGGTTTCGATTTATAAGGCGGAACGCTTCTCTGATCATTCGCCGCTTACTATTGATTATGACTACAGCTTATGATCCTGAATCTGGTAATTGACCGCTCATCCCGTGATGTAACGCCCCCTCCCGAATGGAATTAGGCTAATGCCCGCTGTCCTGTCCGGCTGGCTGCATGCTTTTCGCATTTATACCCATCCACGCGTGCTGGGCATGCTCTCACTGGGCTTCTCCGCCGGATTGCCGCTGTTATTGGTATTGGGTACCCTCTCATTCTGGTTGCGGGAAGCGGGGATCGACCGCTCCACCATCGGCCATTTGAGTTGGATCGGATTAGCTTATGGCTTCAAGTGGATGTGGTCGCCGCTGGTGGATCGTTTGTCGCTGCCGTTATTAACCCGGTTATTGGGCCGCAGACGTGCGTGGCTGTTGCTGTCGCAAATCGTTATCGTCATCGCACTTGCCGGTATGGCAAGCACCGACCCGCTCGAGAACCTGACATATACGGTTTTTTTCGCTCTTTCTGTCGCTTTCGCTTCCGCCACTCAGGATATTGCGCTGGATGCCTATCGGATCGAAGCCGTAGCGCCAAGGCTTCAGGGGGCGATGGCTGCCACCTATCAGGCAGGTTACCGCGTGGCAATGATTCTCGCTTCCGCTGGTGTGCTGTGGATAGCCGCCGCAGTAGATCCTTCGGAAACGACCTACGACTATGCGCCCTGGCGTACCGCCTACCTGGCAATGGCTGCCTGCATGGCTGTAGGCATTGTCACCACCCTTATCATCCGCGAGCCGGAGATCCCTGTCACCCGACTGATCTCGGAAAATGAAGACTACGCCCGGAAAGCCATTGCACACTGGAATCTAAGCCCGCTACTCACGCAAATGCTGGCGTGGCTGTATGGAGCGATGGTAGCGCCTTTCCGGGATTTTATTGTACGGCACGGACGACAGGCGTTGCTGATTCTGGCATTGATCGCGAGTTACCGCATCTCGGATGTCGTGATGGGGGTGATGAGCAACCCCTTCTATGTGGACATGGGTTATACCAAGGACGAGGTGGCCACGGTCTCCAAGGTTTATGGAGTTATCATGACAATTGCCGGCGCAGCCATCGGCGGTGTACTCACGGCGAAAATCGGTATCATGCGAACACTGTTTCTGGGATCGGTGTTGTCGGCAGCGACTAATTTGCTGTTTGTCTGGCTGGCTGGACGCGGACACGACGTAACCGGACTCATATTCACCATCTCTGCCGATAACCTATCGGCCGGCATCGCTTCGTCTGCCTTTATTGCCTATCTTTCCAGTCTGACCAACTCCGCCTACTCCGCCACGCAATACGCGCTATTCAGTTCGGTGATGCTGTTGTTGCCGAAATTCATCGCTGGATTCAGCGGCGACTTCGTCGATGCTTACGGCTACGCCAGTTTTTTTACCGGCACCGCATTACTTGGTTTACCAGTATTGGCGCTGGTGTGGCTGGCCGGTCAGGCAAAATTTGAGACCAGGCATTCCCCGCTGGACCTCAAGTGATGCCGATGTCCTCATTTCTGCTGCTCAAATCGATAAAACGCCAGCATTCCCAGTAAGTTAGGCAAAAATGTAACCTGATGATTTCCGTTCATCACTCTGCGTTCAAGGATGCGTGCGCCATGCTGATGGCAAAACTCCTCAAAATCGCCCAGTGTACAGTTGTGAATGTTGGGTGTATCGAACCACTGATAGGGGAGTGTTTCCGAAACAGGCATGTGACCGGATACGACTTGCAGACGATTTTTCCAGTAGCCAAAATTGGGAAACGACACGATGCCCTCTTTGCTTACCCGCAGCATTTCCTTGACGATATTCTCGGTATTTTTTACTGCCTGCAATGTTTGCGAAAGAACGACATAATCGAATGACCCTGATTCGAAATTTGACAACCCCGATTCCAGATCGCTTTGAATTACATTGACTCCATTATTGAAGCACGCCAGAACGTTGGCGTCGTCAATTTCCACACCATAACCGCGGACATTGCGCGCATCGCGCAAAAAACGTAGCAGTGAGCCATCTCCGCAGCCAAGATCGAGTACTTTCGCACAGGGCTTCACCCATGCGGCAATCGCGGCAAAATCGGGCCGGGAATCAGCGGATGGCACGGCAAGCATGTTCATTACCTAAATTCATGCACCACGAAAATCGCACAATCCGTCGCTTGCCGGGCTCGCCAGGAAGGTGGAGATCAAGTAGCCCAAGACGTCTTTGCAGATCATGGTATGGAGTGTGAAAAATGGGCGGCCAATTGCCGGTTTCAGGATTATCGCTAGTGTAGTGACTCAGAGATATCGTTACATAACCGATTCAAATGAATAAACCCGGGAAGGAATGTTAAAAATGACCCGATTGGCGTCAGCCAAGGCACGAGGAGGCGCATAGTGATTCAATGCAACGACGAGCAACGCCGTATGGCGACAACCTGGTCATTTTTAAGTAGCGATATCTCTGACTCACTCTACTAGTATATCCCGAGGATACGCCCGCGCCAAAACCGCCAATATCAACCTCGCGGACGTGATAAGAGAGACTAGATAAAAACGTAATATCATAGAGTTATGGTCTCACGGTGCAAAATGTTGGTAGACCGCAATGCGCAATCCGGGTGTGATAATTGTTAGCGAAGGCAGTATAACCTCTCATCATCCCGCTCGTTGCGCCATTTCCACTAATGCATATCGAGCCTGCTGCGCATCGAGTACGGTCTCTCCAAAATCGAAACGCAAATTTCGGTTATCGGCACGTATATCGAAGCCATCACAGTCGATGCCTAGCATCTCCACATCCAGCGCCTCGTATTGATGGTATTGCTGACAATAGTGGCGCATCGTGTCGCGATGATCCGAGTTCATATGTGCAATGACATTATCCTCCTGCCCGATTAACGGGTAGGGCGGCACCAGATAACTGTTTGCCGCGACCCAGTGAATTCTGCCGAAGCCGCCGATATAACGCAGTGTCCGCGGCATGATGCGGTAGAAAGAAAAATCGTGCAGGGCAAGGTAGCTTTGTGCTTCTGGAAAATACCGCAGATAGCGTGCACTAAACTGCTGCTTATCCATCGCCGGTTGCGCCTCGCCGATCATGGTGACGCGCCCTTGTGACTGGATATCCAGGCTATTCTGGTCGTGCGTGATAAGGCTCACGCGAAAATCGTACTTGATGTTTTTGGTATGTTCCGCCAACGTACTGATAAGGATGAGCAGGCTACCGTCATGGTCGACCAGATAAGTCGCGATCGACCCGAACGGATAGCCGCTGAATTTTCTCGATAAGGTGCATAACACGCCATAACGATGAGCGCGTAATAATTGACGGGAGGAGCGTGCGCTGCTCATGGGTTTTCCAATAAGACACCCTGAAATTCAAAGCTACGGCAAAGCTCGTTTGATTCTGGAAGCGTGGAGGTCACTGCGAACGGGACAACAATCGGCGAGATGCTTGCAAATATGAATTCTCTGGAAGTCATCACCGTAACCTACTTCTTATACAAGGATGCTGTCCATATAAGCCCGCACCAATTTGTGATAATGGTGGTCTCCCATCAAGAAAGAGTCATGTCCATGGCTGGAACTGATTTCCGCATAACTGACGTTAAGTTCATTATCCAGCAATGCTCTGACAATGGCGCGCGAGCGTTCAGGCGAAAAACGCCAGTCGGTAGTAAACGACAGCACCAGAAAATTTGCTTTGGCGGCACGGAATGCTGCACTCAAGTCGTTGTTATGCTGGTGCGCAGGATCAAAATAATCCAACGCCTTGGTCATCAGCAAATAGGTATTGGCATCGAATTGGTCAACGAATTTATCCCCCTGGTAGCGTAAATAGGATTCGATTTCAAATTCCACGTCGAAACCAAATGCAAGCGCTCCGTTACGCAACTCTCGTCCAAATTTAGCAGCCATCGAATCGTCCGACAGATAGGTAATGTGCCCAAGCATGCGGGCAAGCCGCAAACCCCTCCGTGGCACGACCCCATGAGAATAGTAATCGCCACCGTGGAAGTCCTGGTCGGTAATGATGGCTTGGCGCGCCACGTCATTAAATGCGATGTTCTGTGCAGTTAATTTGGCGGCCGCGGCGATAACCAGTGCATGCCGCACCCTTTCCGGAAAATCGAGCGTCCATTGCATCGCCTGCATCCCACCCAGGCTGCCACCCGCAACAGCAGCGAATTGTTCGATACCAAGATGATCCGCCAGCCGTACCTGGGTTTCCACCCAGTCTTCTACCGTCACCATCGGAAAATCTGCGCCATAGCATTTTGCGGTGTCTGTGTTGATACTGGCGGGCCCCGTGGAACCGTGGCAGCCGCCAAGGTTATTCACTCCCATCACAAAAAACTTGCGTGTATCAATAGATTTACCGGCACCGATCATGTTATTCCACCATCCTACGCTCTTGGGGCTATCGGCATAAAAGCCTGCCAAATGATGGTTACCGGAGAGCGCATGACATACCAGCACGGCGTTGGATTTGGCCGCATTGAGCTCGCCGTAGGTTTCGTACACCAACTCGTAGTTCTTGAGCACTGCGCCGCTTTTCAAATGCAGCGGTGTATCGAAGCGCATCCTCTGCGGAGCCACGATATCAATTAAGCTGGAATCTTGCATTCGCGTAAAAGATTTTTCAGAAAAAACTGCTCATGACAACCGAACACAAAAACAGATCTTGCTTTGCGAAGATGCCGGATGAATAACCACTGATTCTGCTCCTCCGCATCCGCATCTCATGGTTCAAGGACTGGGTCACTCGGCACTTAATGGAGCCTTAATCGGTGATTATAGCCAATAAGCCTCAAAAATTCAGTTTATAACCATCCGTTTTACAGGTGGCTGCACGCCCGCATCGTCTCGTCACCACATTACCCTCGGAAAAACCGCTTAACCCAAACTCTGCCGCCTCAGCATTTGTATGCTCATCTCATTTCTGGAATTTATTTCTCGCTACCCAAATAAATCAACCATTCAGCTTCGCCAATAATGTGTGAATTTTTCCTGGATCATCGGTTTTGAGCATTTTTTGCGCGAGCGGTATGATGTTCGACAGACTGCTCCTCAATATCTCTCGTTTCACAGTCAGTAGTTGTGCCGGGTGCATGGAAAACTGCCGCAGCCCGAAACCCAGTAGCAGCCGGGTAAACAGCGTATCTCCCGCTATCTCGCCACAGACCGCCACAGGGACTCCGGTCCGGTTGGCGCTGCGAATGATGTGTGCGACGAGCCGCAGTACCGCTGGATGCAATGAATCATAGAGATGCGCCACAGAATCATCGGCACGGTCGATGGCAAGCGTGTACTGGATCAGATCATTGGTACCGATGGACAAGAAATCCAGCTTGCGCATAAAAATATCGAGACATAGCGCCGCGGCAGGAATCTCTATCATGCCACCTATCTGCATTTTTTCGTCGAATGGAATATTTTCCTGGCGCAAACTCTGTTTTGCGCTTTCTATCAAGTGCAATGTCTGGGTAATTTCGGAAACACTGGAAAGCATCGGTACCAGAATACGAATCTGACCATAATGGGAAGCGCGCAGGATGGCGCGCAACTGGGTATTAAACATTTGTGGTTCGGCCAGGCACAGGCGGATGGCACGCAAACCCAACGCCGGGTTGGCTGCGACGCGCTTGGCGCTGTCAAGATTCTTATCGGCGCCCAGATCGAATGTACGTATCGTCACCGGCAAGCCCCGCATCTTTCGAGCCACGACACGATAAGCTTCGAATTGCTCATCCTCGTCAGGCAGACTGTCACGATTAAGGAACAGAAATTCGCTGCGAAACAGGCCAATACCGGCAGCGCCGCTCTCTTTCACCTGTTCAATATCCTGAGGTAGCTCGATATTTGCCTGCAACTCTATCGCGACGCCATCAAGCGTCGTGGAAGCCGTTGTCTTGATGCGCTTCAGCTTCTGCTTTTCCAGCTCAAACTGATTCTGGCGCAACCGGTATTCCGACAGCACATGCTTGTCAGGATCAACAATGACTACGCCCTGATGACCGTCCACGATCAGAATATCGTTGTCGTGGATCAACCGGCGCGCATGATGCAGCGCCACGATGGAAGGGATATTGAGACTGCGCGCGACGATAGCAGTGTGAGAAGTCAAACCGCCCAGGTCAGTGAGAAATGCGGTAAAACGGTGCTGCTTGTATTGAATTACATCGGCGGGACTTAAGTCATGAGCGACCAGGATACTGTCCCCATCTCGTTTTTGCGAGGTGGGGACATAGCCTGGATGACCCAGCAAGACTTTCAGCACCCGTTCCACTACCTGGATCACATCGATTTTTCGCTCGCGTAAATAAGTGTCTTCAATCTCCTCAAACTGCGACATCAATACATCCATCTGCTGGGTAATCGCCCATTCGGCATTACACTGGCTCTGAGCAATATAAGTTTTGGCGGCGGTAGAAAGCGTGGGATCGTCCAGAATCATTCGATGCAAATCGAGGAACGCTTCATATTCTGCGGCTGCGGGGCCGCTGACAACAGAGGCGTGAAGCGTCTCAAGTTCCTCACGAACCGCTGTGAAAGCAGTGTCGAGTCGGGATATTTCGTTACTGACTTGATCCTGCGGTACGATGTGATGTGCCACTTCCAGCGCAGCATGAGACGCGAGATACGCATGCCCTATGGCGATACCACCGGAAACGCCCACGCCGTGCAATGCAAAGCTCATTCGCTTTCTCCGAAGCGATTCCCAATCAAATTTACCAGCGCCTGCATCGCCTCGGTTTCATCCGCACCGGTTGTTTCGATGCCCACGACAGCCCCCTTGCTTGCAGCCAGCATCATTACTCCCATAATGCTCTTCGCGTTGACTTTACGATCGTTTCGCGATAACCATACCTCACTCTGAAATTGGCTGGCCAATTGCGTGAGTTTTGCAGAAGCACGTGCATGCAACCCCAATTTGTTGAGGATTTCAATATCCCTATATTGCATCTTGCGGCCCCGGATCAATGCGCATGACACCTTCCCTGCCACCAGTCAATGCTTTATCTACCGCCACAGCGAGTGATTCGTTGCGGTAGGTGAGCGCTCGAACCAACATTGGCAAATTGACGCCGGCGAGACACTCTACTCTGCCCGGGCTAACCAATCGGCTCGCGATATTGCATGGCGTTGCACCGCAAATGTCACTCAATACCAGCACACCGTTACCACAATCGAGTTGTCTGATCAATTCCAGCGCCCTGGATATGACAGCGTCGGGGTCGTCCTGGGTTGAGATGCTCAGATGCGTTAAATGCTGCGATTTCGCCCCCATGACATGGTTGGCGCAATGGATAAAACTGTCGCCCAAATTCCCGTGAGAAATAATTAAAATTCCGATCATGCGCCACCCTGCTATCCAATATCAAAAATAAAATGATTAATTAAACATGCTTTTCCAGCGCGTTGATCATCATATCAGCAGAGTTGAAGCCAGTTTGATCAGCGATCTCCTGCATGCAGGTTGGACTGGTCACATTAATTTCGGTGAGATAATCACCGATCACGTCTAATCCGACCAATATCAAACCTCTCTCCTGTAATATGGTCCCCAATGCTTCAGCGATCTCGCGATCACGCGTCGTTAGCGGCTGTGCTATCCCCGTCCCGCCGGCATTAAGGTTGCCGCGCGATTCACCCGGCCTGGGAATTCGGGCAAGCGCATAAGGCACGGGCTCTCCAGCAATCAGTAGAATGCGCTTATCGCCTTGCGCGATTTCGGGAATATACCGCTGCGCCATGACCGTTCGCGTACCATAGTGCGTGAGCATTTCCATGATCACGCTGATATTGTGATCCGCACTGTGAATACGAAACACGCTGGCCCCACCCATGCCGTCGAGCGGTTTGAGCACAATGTCACGGTGTTCGGCAAGGAAATCGCGAATCAGATAGTCCTGTCTGGTCACCAGTGTCGGAGGTGTAAATTGCGGAAACTTCGCGATGGCGAATTTTTCGTTGTGATCGCGTACTGCCCGCGGGCTATTGAAGACACGTGCACCTGCGCTTTCCGCCAATTCCAGCAGGTAGGTACTGTAGACATACTCCATGTCGAACGGAGGGTCCTTGCGCATCAGGACAGCGTCGAGATCCTGTAGCGGCATTTCCTCCGATTCTTTTATCTGATACCAGCGACGCGCATCCAGACTACCGGTTAATTCCATTGCGCGCGCAAATCCCACTGTTTCACCGCTCTTCCACGCCAGATCACCCTGTTGCATGGCAAACAGCTGATGACCGCGAGAAGCCGCTTCACGCATCATGGCAAAGCTCGAGTCCTTATAAGGCTTTATCGAATCCAGTTGGTCAAGAATAAAACCGAGTTTCATTGGTTATGATGGTCATCCGGTTACCGGGAGCGGAGCTTCCCGGAGTGCTAATACTGTCATGCCATTCCAGCAAAAACAAAACCTCTGCGCTAAAGGGTATCCTTACACCATTCCAAGCGGATTCATTATGGCATCGCGCTGGCAGCAGAGCGTCAACGCGAATATCATTCCCGCATACACATTATGGCTTGCAAAATCGCCAAATTTTGCAAGTAAAATATTGCAGGTGTGATTTTCCGGAATCAACGGTATGCTGCGGACGTCGGAAGGATGATTTTTCATTTCTGCCATCATCGTCTGTACGCCCAGCAACATGAATTCGGAATTGAGATTACTTAAACCGCCAGGGCATCACTCGTCGTCACCGGTGCCGGCTTGAAACCGCTATTGCGCAAATCCACCGAACAGTCAACGAATAACATCGGCCACGCAGTGCTTGATGGACGACATGGAATCAATGATGCATTTTCCATATCGAGAATCGGGCCACTCGGGCCAGCAGTGAGCACGGGCACGGATAAAGGTAACGCTCAATGGACTGTTACATTGTACATCACGCATTTGCCGGAGCTCATGAATATCGGGAACCGCATCAGTTCAGAGATCAACGCAATTCGCCGAAGGTGTACAACTCCAGATGAAAAGAAGTTTTGTATTTTTGTGGAAGTTCGTCCATCGCGGCGCTGGCTTGGTCGTGGCTGGGATAAATTCCATAGGTAATTCTGAACTTGGCCTGACCTTCGTTATTCAACGGATGTACGTACAGGTCAGATAAATTGATTAAACTTTGAGCACGAGCCAGAAATCGCTCCATCCGGTCCGGTTGAATATTTTCTGTTTTAAACAACTGAATACTATAATAATTATTGTCAACCGTGGCCATAATCTGCTTGGTCGCGTCAACTCGCTGCTCCAGCAGGCTACGCCCTGCCAACTTCACCCCGCCAACATTAAACCTGGTGGTACTGGGTTGTTCATTCACAGCGGCTGGTTTCTCCTGTGCGGAGGCAACCATCCCGGCTCCCACGGTACCGGGGGACGCGGATGGCGTGGCAGCCCCGGGCACAGACGCTGAAGCGGGAGGGGAAGCGCTGGGAGCAGTTCTCTCAACCACCGTGGAGTATACGGAAGAGGGTGCCGGAGCTGACGTTATCACCTCAGCTGGTACCGGCACAGCGGGAGGAGTAACGTTGGTTGGCTCGGGGCGCAGGACCTGCCAGCCCAGCACGCTCAACACTACAACGGCAAGGACAGCACTCGCCCCGGCTCCGCGGTGATTCAGCAAATTTGACCAATTGCGCCACTTGGGGTGGTGTTTGATTCCAGAATCTTCAATGGCTGCCTCAACATGCCGCACTTCGATGTCGCGAGTATGCGCAGCAAATGCTGCCTGCAAGCATCTATCGGCAAGGTCATTTATCCGCTGGGCAAGCCCACCGGAAGCCATGGCGATCAAATTGACCGCCTCAGGGGTGAAAATGTCCGGGCCCCGATACCCCGCCGCGCGCATGTGGAACATCAGATAGTCCTTTACCGCGCCAACGTTGAACGGTTGTGTGGCGAAATGATGCGTGATGCGAGCTCTGAACTGGCGCACTTGCGGCAAAGCCAACGTTTTTTTGAGTTCGGTTTGACCAAACAGGACAATTTGCAGCGACCGGTTTCGAGACGACTCAAATTCGTATAGAAGCCGCAAAGCTTCCAGAGTCTCCACCGGCATGGTATGGGCCTCATCCAGCAATAATGCCACTTGCTTACCATCAGCATGGTAGCCGATCAGTGCATTTTGCAGCTCGCACATTGCAACGGTGGGGCTTTCAGCCAGTTTGAATTTTAATGCCTCGGCGATTGAATGAAAAAGTTCTTCTTGCGATAGATTCGGCTTGGCGAGATAAATCGTTTTTATCGTGGCAGGCAATCGTTTCATCAATAACCGACACAGCGTCGTTTTGCCGCTGCCGATTTCTCCCGTGACCGTGATGATGCCCTCGATGCCCTCGCCGTGCGTAAGCCTATAAATGAGCGCGTCCAGCGTCACGCCCCTGCCGGCCCCATCGTAAAAACGATCAGTGACCGAAGTATGAGTAAACGGTTGTTCAGAAAGTCCAAAATGGCTAAGATACATTATTACCTCATGCGTTTAGGAGTCCACCCGGCGTGTTTGCAAACTGAGCATAAAATAATGGAATTTGTAGCGGCCCGTATGGGTGGTCAGTATAATCATCTTAATCGCGGAAAAAACCAGTTTTAGCATGCTATTTGCCTTGTCTTGATCCCGGTTGCTGGAGTATAGTTCGAGTCTGCCATTTACATCCAAGCGGAAGCGCGCGCCGGTTTCATCGTCGCCGCCGAGGCGCAACCCCCCGGAATCGCTCAGGCGTAGAT
>JBOIFK010000117.1:0-2384 GCA_050741585.1 Nitrosospira sp. | reverse complement strand
GCTCAATATACCGGGCAGTCTGATCACCAGGACGGATGCCGGGGATGAAAGCGCCGCTTTTCTTCAGGTTTTCTGCAGTTTCTCTGGGATTAAACACCAGTGCAGTGTAAAAGAAACAGAAAAATATGATCATTGCCGCGTACATGATCACATAAATCGGCTGACCTGGAGAGAGTGCGCCGCTCATGTCTTTTAGCCAGCTCATGGATTCGCCGCTGGCAAACCATCCCGCCAACGTCGCAGGAAATAATATAATGCTGGAAGCAAAAATAGGCGGAATCACCCCAGCCATATTGAGCTTCAGCGGCAAATGCGAACTCTGGCCACCGTAAACCTTACGTCCTACCTGGCGTTTCGCATAGTTCACCAATATCTTGCGCTGACCACGCTCGACGAAGACTACGAAAGCTGTGACCACCGTCGCCGCGAGAAAAATCCCCAATGCCACCAGGAAATGCATCGCACCCGTTCTTACCAGTTCGAGCGTGCCGCCAATCGCGCTAGGAAGTCCAGCAGCAATGCCGGCAAAAATAATCAGAGATATGCCATTCCCGATACCGCGTTCAGTGATCTGCTCTCCCAACCACATCAAAAATATCGTGCCGGTGACTAGCGTTATTACTGTTGTCAACAGGAACATCGGCCCAGGTTCAATTACCAGCCCGGCTTGGGACTGCAATGCGACAGAGATGCCATAACCCTGTACCAGCGCCAACCCCAACGTGCCATACCGGGTGTACTGAGTAATTTTCCTGCGACCGGATTCTCCTTCCTTTTTCAGCGCTTCCAGATAGGGGAATGCCACTGTACCCAGCTGCATAATGATCGAAGCCGAAATATAAGGCATGATCCCCAGAGCAAAAATCGAAAAGCGGGAAAGCGCACCCCCGGAAAACATGTTGAACATGCCGAGAATGCCTCCTTGCTGGGATTCGAATAAATCTTTCAACACTACCGGGTCAATACCCGGTACCGGAACATGCGCACCGATGCGATAGACGATCAATGCGAGCAGCAAGAACCATAGACGACGCTTCAGGTCGCCAAGTTTTCCGGAGAGTCCCCGCAGGGATTCGTTAGCGGCCAATCTTTGTCCTCATGAACTTACTCAACGCTGCCGCCAAGAGCTTCAATAGCGGCTCTCGCACCCTTGGTTGCCGCAACGCCTTGCAATTTCACCGCGCGCTCGATCTTTCCTGAAAGGATCACCTTAGCGGTTAGAGCAGATCCGGGAACGATTCCCGCCTGCTTTAACATCAGGATATCGATAGTATCCCCCGGCAATTTACCCAGGGCTGACAGTCGCACTTCCGAGACCTCTTTTTTGGAAAGGGAAACAAAACCGCGCTTGGGCAAGCGACGTTGCAAAGGCATTTGACCGCCTTCAAAACCCACTTTGTGGAATCCGCCGGCACGGGATTTCTGTCCCTTATGACCGCGACCGGCCGTCTTGCCAAGACCGGAACCGATGCCGCGTCCCACGCGCCGTCTGGAGCGCTTGGCGCCGATAGCCGGTTTAATGGAATTCAACTGCATCTATGCCTCACTCTTAACGAGATAGTAAATATTCTTGATCATGCCCCGTACTGCCGGGGTATCTTCCAGTTCGGCGCTGCTATTGATTCCACGCAGCCCCAATCCACGTACGGTTGCACGATGTGACCGTTTGGTGCCAATCAGGCTCTTGATCAAAGTAACCCTGATCTTTTTCTTGCCTTCGGTCATTTCGCCAGCCCCAGAATTTCTTCCACACTCTTGCCACGTTTGGCTGCGATTTCCGCTGGGTTGTTCATCGCCTGCAAACCGTGCAAAGTAGCGCGCACGACGTTATAAGGATTGGCTGAACCAATACACTTTGCCAGAATATTGTGCACACCCATCACTTCAAATATTGCACGCATGGGACCTCCGGCGATAATACCAGTCCCCTCGGAGGCAGGTTGCATATAGACTTTGGCAGCACCATGCCGGCCAATAACCGGATGATGTAGCGTGCCGTTCTTGAGATTCACTTTGATCATTTTGCGGCGCGCCTCGTCCATCGCTTTTTGAACAGCGACCGGCACTTCACGGGATTTACCCTTGCCCATGCCAACACTTCCATCCCCATTTCCAACCACGGTCAGCGCAGCAAAACCAAGGATCCGCCCACCTTTGACCACCTTGGTGACACGATTAATCGCCACCATTTTTTCCTTGAGACCATCGCCACGGTCGTCGCCTTGCGGTACCTTTCCCTGCATTCTTCCCTGCATCTTAGCCATTATCTATCCCTCGCTTAGAATTTTAGGCCATGTTCACGCGCAGCCTCGGCCAGTGCCTTAACACGCCCATGATACTTGAAACCCGAACGGTCGAACGCAACCGTCTCGATACCCAGGCCC
>JBOIFK010000116.1:0-10246 GCA_050741585.1 Nitrosospira sp. | reverse complement strand
CTGCTGTACAAAGGAAGGGGTGATCTCAAGGAAAAAGTTGATTTTCTTACGTTGACATTGACGGTCGTTTCGCTGTTTGCCGTTTTCACGGGGCTGACGACTGGATTCCATCTCAGCCGCACGATTACCCACCAGCTTCGAGAAAGCATCGCCCAGCTGTCGTCGTCCTCCGCGGAAATCCTTGCCACCACCACCCAGGTTGCATCAGGCGCGTCTGAGACGGCGGCGGCCGTGAGCGAAACCACCGCCACTGTGGAGGAGGTCAAGCAAACCGCTCAGCTTGCAAGCCAGAAGGCGAAATATGTTTCCGACAGTGCGCAGAAGGCCTCGAACGTCTCCCAGGCCGGCCGCAAGTCGGTGGAAGAATCTATTCACGCGATGCATCGCATCCAGGAACAGATGGAGTCCATCGCCGAGAGTATCGTGCAGCTATCCGAGCAAAGCCACTCCATAGGCGAGATCATAGCTACCGTCAACGACTTGGCTGAACAATCGAATTTGCTGGCGGTGAATGCCGCCATTGAGGCAGCCCGGGCCGGTGAACAAGGCAAAAGTTTCGGTGTCGTGGCCCAGGAAATCAGAAGTCTCGCCGAACAATCCAGACAGGCAACCGGGCAGGTACGCACGATTCTGGGGAACATTCAGAAAGCGACCAACGCTGCGGTGCTCGCTACCGAGCAAGGCAATAAAGCGGTAGAAGCTGGCGCAAAACAATCCGCCGATACCGATGAGGCCATCCGCCTGTTATCGGCGAGCATCAGTGAGGCAGCGCAGGCGGCCACGCAGATCGCGGCTTCCAGCCAGCAGCAGATGGTAGGCATGGACCAGGTCGTGCTGGCAATGAACAACATCAAACAGGCGACTGAGCAGAATGTCGCAGGTACCAGGCAGTCGGAATTGGCCGCGCAGGGGTTGTATGAAATGGGTGGGAAGCTGAGCGCTCTGGTGGGAGGCAAGGCCGCCCAATAGCGCGAGCGGACAGATCCATGACCAATAAAAATGATGCGTTCTTAAAAAAGCTCCTTGCAACGTTCCGGGTCGAGGCCGATGCACATCTTCAGGCGATATCGTCGGGTCTGCTGGCATTGGAAAAAATACCGGCGAGCGGACAATGGGCGGATATCGTTGAGACGATCTTTCGGGACACACACAGCTTGAAAGGCGCTGCCCGGGCCGTAAACCTCACTCAGATTGAAGCGGTCTGCCAGTCTCTGGAAAATATATTCTCTGCACTGAAGGACGGGCGCCTGGCTGTTTCGCCGCCACTGGCCAGTCTGCTGCTCCGGACGACTGATGCTTTGGCGGGGCTTCTTGCTGCGGATACGGGTGCGGGCGGGGAACAGAAACGTCTGGAGACGCTGATTCGGCAGCTCGACGACGCATTGCAGGGGTCATTACCTGAATACGCTGGCGCTGCCGTAGCACCGCAGGCCGCGTCGCCGACACTTCCTGCAGATGCGCCAACCGGATCCGGTATGCGAAAGCCGATTGCCGCTCCCGGCTTGACCTCAGCGACAGTCAGGGTTTCCGCCGCAAAACTCGATGCGGTTATGCGCCAGGTTGAGGAGTTGTTGCTCCCACGCCTGGGCGCCGGTCAACGTGCCAAAGAGCTGGGCGAAGCCAACGCGACACTTGCAGCATGGAAAAAACAGCGACTCCATATTCAGCCGTTATTGCGACTGATTGATGGCGGGCTCGCATCCGGCGTTAAGAATAGCGGCGCCTCCCGAGAAAAACAAGAGCTTCCCAAGCTGCTCAAATACCTGGATGCCGAGCAGCTCCATATGAAAGCGCTTGAGGACCGGCTGGCAAGGCTGCAACGCGCAACCGAGCAGGATCAGCGCATGCTGACCGGCATGACCGATAGCCTGCGGCAGGATGTCAAGGAGATGCAGTTGCTACCGTTTTCCTCGTTGCTTGATATTTTCCCGCGATTCTCCCGCGAGCTTGCCAGAGAACAGGGTAAAAGCATAGAACTGTCGATTCGGGGGAGCGAGATCGGGATCGATCGGCATATCCTGGAGGAAATGAAAGATCCGCTTATCCACCTCGTGCGTAATTGTATTGATCACGGTATCGAGCAACCGGCGGCGCGCCTGCGCAAGGGGAAGCCGCCACACGGAACGATTACTTTGGCATGCTCGCAGAAAGATGGTGACACGGCCGAATTACTGGTAGCCGATGATGGTGCGGGTATCGATATTTCCATGGTTAAAGCCGCAGCACATGCGCTCGGGGTTGTTTCTGAAGAAGAAGCGGAACGGCTCGGGGACGAAGAATCGATTTCGCTCGCCTTTCAATCTGGTGTGAGCACCAGCCCCATCATCACGGATATTTCAGGACGCGGACTCGGGCTTGCGATCGTGCGTGACAAGGTCGAGCGCCTGGGTGGCAGTATCGTGCTCAAGTCAAATCCCGGTGCCGGAACCGACTTCCATATCCTCTTGCCGCTAACGCTGGCAAATTTCCGCGGTGTTCTCGTTCATGCTGGCAGGCAGTCTTTTGTTATCCCCTCGTCGAATATAGAACAGGTGGTCCGGGTCGCGCATAAGGAAATCCAGACAGTGGAGAACCGTGAAACAATCCTGGTGGATGAACGGCCGGTTTCTCTGGTCTGGTTAAGCGATGTGCTGGAATTGCCGCGCGACATTGCCGCGGTTGAACCGGCGAGCAGAGCGCCGGCTATCGTCCTTGGCTCCGGCCTTGCCCGCGTAGCGTTTCTGGTGGAAGAAATTCTTGGCGAGGAGGAGGTGCTGGTCAAAGCACTCGCCTGGCCATTGACGCGGGTACGCAACGTCGCAGGGGTAAGCATTCTGGGGACAGGCCGGGTAGTACCGGTGCTCAATGTGCCTGATCTGCTGAAATCGGCTACGAAGCATTCGGTCGCAGCGCTCACGACTGCACGCCAATTATTGGCCGAAAAGCAGCACAAAGCAGCAGGAAAACCATCTATTCTGGTAGTGGAGGATTCCATTACCTCGCGGGCGCTGCTCAAAAACATCCTGGAGACTTCAGGCTATCGTGTCAGCACAGCCGTGGATGGGATTGATGGCTACACCACGCTCAAAACAGGAGCATTTGATTTAATCGTATCCGATGTTGAAATGCCGCGTATGGACGGTTTTGGCCTCACGGCCAAAATACGTGCCGACAAGCAACTGACGAGGCTGCCAGTCATTCTGGTAACCGCATTGGAGTCACGCGAGCACCGCGAGCGCGGCATCGATGTGGGCGCCAACGCCTACATTGTAAAGAGCAGCTTCGATCAGAGCAATCTGCTGGAAATTATCCAGCGCCTTATTGGCCTCCCAACGTGAGTACCTTCCCATGATCAACGTTCTCGTGGTGGAAGACTCGCCCGTATCGCGTGAATTCCTTGTTCATATTCTCAGTTCAGATCCAGACATTACGGTTATCGCCACGGCGCGTGACGGCGAGGAAGCACTCGACTTTGTGCGGCATCATCGGCCTGACGTAATCACGATGGATATCCACATGCCGAAACTGGACGGGCTGGAAACGACACGCCGCATCATGGAAACGAATCCGATACCCATTATCATCGTCAGCGACAGCGAAAATCTCCATGAGGTTGTAACGACATTCGATGCGATGGATGCTGGCGCGTTGGCAGTGCTGCGCCGTCCAACCGGCATTGGCCATCCGGATCATCAGACTATGGTTCGGGATATGGTGCAGACGGTAAAACTGATGTCGGAAGTAAAGGTAGTACGACGCTGGTCGCGCATGCGAAGCACGAAACCAACCTTGCGTCGGGCTGACACGGACCTGGCGCACAAGTCGGCCCACATCCGAATTGTTGTCATTGGCGCTTCGACCGGTGGCCCGTCTGCGATCGAAGCTATCCTGGCGGCGCTTCCAAAGAATTTTCCTGTACCGATCCTGATTGTCCAGCACATATCGGCAGGATTCATAGGAGGATTCGCCCGGTGGCTAATGAATTCCTCCAGTCTGCCTGTCCATATTGCCACCCATGGCGAGATCCTCCTACCCGGCCACGTCTATATCGCACCCGACGAATACCAGATGAAGGTGGAGCGCGTGGGAAAGATTGTCTTGACGAGGGATGAACCGGAACACGGATTACGACCTTCGATTTCATACCTTTTTCGCGCGGTCGCCGAGGTTTATGGCTGCGATACCGTTGCCGGCCTGCTGACAGGCATGGGACGCGACGGCGCCAGGGAATTGCAGCTGCTAAAGGAAAAAGGTGCGGTCACTTTCGCACAGGACAAAGCCAGTTCTGTCGTGCACGGTATGCCGGGCGAAGCGATTAAGCTGAATGCAGCGATGCTGGTCCTGCCACTGGAAAAAATCGCCGCAGCGCTAACGAATCTCGTAAACGCCGACGAAAAGAAAAGAGCGTGAATCCATGACATCCAAAAAACATAGTGCTGTCAATGTCGAGATTCTCCTCGCGGAGGATAGCCCCACCCAGGCGGAGAAATTGCGATACCTGCTCGAGGAGCATAGCTATATGGTTGTAGCCGTGGCCAATGGCAAGCAGGCTCTTGCGGCAGCCCGGCTGCGGAAACCAACATTGATTATCAGTGATGTGATGATGCCCGAGATGGATGGGTTTGTGCTATGCGGGGAAATCAAGCGTGATGAGCAGCTCAAGGATATTCCGGTGATCCTTCTCACTTCGCTCTCGGATATCCGTGACATTATAAAAGGACTGGAATGCGGCGCCGACAATTTCATCCGCAAGCCGTATGAAGATCAATACCTGCTCTCCCGCATCGACTACCTCCTGATAAACCATGAGTTGCGCAAAAATCAAACGATGCAGATGGGAATGGAAATTTATCTCGGTGGACAAAAACACTTCATCACTGCTGAGCGTCAGCAGATCGTAGATTTACTGATCTCGATCTATGAGGATGCGGTCCACCTCAACGAAGAGCTCCATGTCCGCCAACGCGAGTTGACCCACTCCAATCGCTTGCTTAACGGACTTTACCGGATTGCGGAAAGCCTGAACCAGGCGGTAACCGAGCGCAACGTATGCGAGAAAGCGCTTGAGTATGCGATGGAATTGCCGGGCGTAGGAGCGGGGTGGCTCTATCTCTGGGAGAATAACAACTTCCGCGTGGCGGCCGTGCGAAACATCCCATCGTCATTTCTGACCGCGGAGGCAATGGAAGGGCTGTGTGAGTGCCAGCGCCTCTTTCTTGGCGGAGGCCTGGGCCGTGTTACCAATATCTGCAAATGCAAGCGACTTGTTGCCGCCGGGCACAATACGCCGGGTTCCGGCTGCCATGCCAGTGTGCCGTTATGGATCGGTAATCAGAACCGCGGCATCATGAATCTGATGGGAACGGAACCGGACCCGTTCAAGGACAACGACCTGGAAATGTTTTATGGGATTGGGCACCAAGTAGGCATCGCTCTGGAACGCGCCTGGTTGCATGAACACATGGAGCAGTTGGTGGAGGAGCGCACGACCGCGCTAACCGCGGAGATCTCCCAGCGCAAGGAATATGAGGCCAGAATTATCCGACTCAACCGGATTTACAGCGTACTCAGCGGCATTAACACCACTATCGTGCGTGTCCGAAGCACACAGGAACTTTTCGACAAAGCCTGCCGTATCGCGGTAGACCAGGGCCAGCTTGTATTTACCTGGATCGGCATATTCGACGCGGCCACGCAGAATATCACGCCCGTGGCGAAGGCCGGGCATGAAGACGGCTATCTGTCGCAACTCAACTTGACGAAGGTGCCCGATTCCCCTGGAAGTTCCGGTCTGATAGCGGATGCGATCACGCAAGGCAAACCGGCCGTCTGCAATGACCTTGCCCTTGTCTCCCGCGAGGGCATGCAAACCTCGCATGCCGCAGCGCTGGATCGAGGCTATTATTCCCAGGTAGTGCTGCCGCTCATTCTGGATAGCGCACTGGTCGGCATATTCGTGCTCTACGCATCGGAAGCAGGGTTTTTCGATGAGGAGGAAATGGCCCTGTTTATCGAGATGGCGGGTGATATCTCATTTGCCATGGATCACCTGAAGAAAGAAGAACGCATCAATTATCTTGCGTTTTTCGACGCGGTGACCGACTTGCCGAACCGCGCGCTGTTCCTGGACCGGGTCGATCAGCGAATCAGCACCATAAATCACGACAACGAGATACTTTCAGTCATTATTCTCGACCTCGAGCGATTCAGCAGCATCAATGAGTCTCTGGGCCACCAGGCTGGGGACGAACTGCTCCGTCAACTTGCAAAACGGCTGAAGCAGACGCTTGAGGAAACAGCTATTCTTGCCCGTCTTTCGGCGGATTATTTTGCTATCGCCATCACACATGAAGAAGAAAGCACGGATATTGCCCATGTTCTGGAGAAAATCCTGTTCGACATCCAGGACCAGCCTTTCCTGATCGGCATGCACGAACTGCGTGTTTCCGCCAGAGCAGGGACATCATCCTATCCTACCGACGGTCCGGATACCGACACCCTCTTGCGAAACGCTGAAACCGCACTGAAGAAGGCAAAGTTCTCGTGCGACAAGCATCTGTTTTACGCCCCTGAATTCAATGCCCGAGTCTCTGAGAAGCTGAAACTTGAGACCAAGTTGCGCCGAGCGCTTGAGCAGGATCAGTTAGTTCTGCACTATCAGCCGAAAATTGATTTGAAAAGTGGACAGATCAGCGGGTTGGAAGCGCTGATGCGCTGGAAGGACCCGGAGATGGGCCTTATCCCGCCGTTGAGTTTTATTCCCCTGCTCGAAGAAACCAGGATGATTCTCGAGGCAGGGCGTTGGGCATTGGGCAAAGCGATCGCGGATTCCAAGAAATGGCAGACAATGGGCCTCAACCCACCAAAGGTTGCCGTGAATGTCTCGCCGATCCAATTACGGCAGAAGGATTTTGTCAGCATGGTAGCAGGCGTAATAAGCGGCGCCGGAAATGTGACGATCGGGCTGGAACTTGAGATTACCGAGAGTGTCATCATGCAAGACATCGAGGCCAATATCAGAAAACTTAGAATCATTCGCGATATGAATATCGAGGTCGCGATAGACGATTTTGGTACCGGCTACTCCTCGCTCAGCTATATTGCCAAATTGCCTGTCAATGTCTTGAAAATCGACCGCGCCTTTATTATCAATATGACCAGCAATCCCGATGATTTCACCATCGTTTCCGCCATCATTTCTTTGGCACATTCCCTCAATCTCCGGGTGATCGCGGAAGGCGTGGAAACCAAAGAGCAGGCGGATCTTTTGCGGGAACTCAAATGCGACGAGATCCAGGGATACTTGTTCAGTCCTGGTGTGCCTGCAGAAAAAATCGAAGAATTTCTCCGCCAGAAGAAATCGCTCCTAGGCTAGTGCCGCGAATATAGCCAAGCTGCCCACCCCCGGCGGCGACTTTTAATAATTCTGCATTGCCAGCGGAATTAATCAAAATCCCTGATAGGACGACAAGGGTGGTTGATAAGAAATATATTTTCCAACGGATATTGCAATTATTCTTATATTAAATATAATAAGAATCATTCTCATTAACATATAGAAATAATCCCAAGTATGATTTTGATGGCAGCCGTACTTCCAGACCTGGATGCCGGGCCGGTGGCCAGTTCCACATTGACCAAGCCAATCTTTTTCATTGGAGAGTGGCTGTGAATCAGCTAAGAGACGATTGCAAATATTGCCTGCGTCGATATCCATCAATGTGGCGGAGGTACCATGCCTGATTATTACCTGCTGCAAAACGCGACCTTAAGGCGGTCTCAAAGGCAGCCTCAACGTGACTCGCTCCGTCGCCGCATACGAAGTGCGCTAAAGGAGAAATATAATTTCGTCATAAAACAACTTTTCGGGAACCACCAGCACGCACCCCCCCCGGAATGCGAAGAACCATCGAAGAAAGCCCCGGTAGATATTGGGTATCCTGGCACTGAATGGAAATCGGCAGTCAGGCCGCAAGAGTCGTCGAATGGCATTGCTTCGTTGGAAAATCGGCACGTCGATAGCCAAAAAACTCGTATTACATGTGCTGACGGCCGGGTATCGCTGGTGAAGACCTCCACTTCAGCATATCCAACATGGCGCGCTTCGGATGGCAGCATTTCTGCCGGGAAACAATCCAGCTGCGGGAATCCCAATCTCGGCGGACTTTGCATCTTGTGTGTGGGCGGCCGCGCCGCATTATATCCGGCATACCGTCGCCTCGTAGAGACCTCGGGGGGGAATTTTCTGATTTATCGCGGTGATCCGCGGGAAAAAATAAGTTATTTACTTACGCTGCTTAGTCGCGCGGATGCGGTAATCTGCCCGATCGATTGTGTAAATCATGGCGTTTATTTCGCTGTGAAACGCCACTGCAAGCGTTTTGGCAAGCCTTGTGCGCTGTTGAAGCGTTCCTGTCTACCCACCTTTCGCAAGGGAGTAGCGGTGCTCGCCGCTGGTACTGGTTAGGACACATTCATCTCTTTTTCGAGATCGGTGCCTTACTTACGTCCAAGCTGCTTCAGCTGCCACTACACTTCCATTACCTCGGCCGGAGACGCCCGATTTCCTCTCAGGAAAGTCCCGTCCGCAGCCGCATCGTATGCAAGAAGCTAATGAATTTGCGCCAGACTCGCCTGCAGCGGGGTTGGTGAAGATGCCTTGGCGCCGGCAGAAATCACTACTTTGCATGCATAATCAACATTGACTTTTTTGTCATCAGACCTAAACTTAGGCGCAAGTAGGACTTTCTTATCTCTCTTTGACGCCCTATCAGTCAGGGAATGCATTCATATGGGGGAATAAACCATGATCCGTAATCCTATTGATGTTGCCACCCGCGTCAGTTCCAATCTGTCAGCTCTTATCGAAAGCCGGGTTAACGATCCGGACGCCGAGCAACCCATCACACTCGAGACAGTGCGTACTTTTATCACCGATCTGCTTCCGGTTGCATTCAGTGAGACGGAACAACTGCATCACTTCGATATCGACGCGTCATTGCTTGATGAACTGGATGCATTGATTGAGGAATTTGGCGGAGATGCACTCGCCATTGATTTTGCGCAGAACACTGCCAGCGAACCGCTTTCAAGAGTGATTGATGTTGTGGTCAACGACGAGAACCGGGAAAGCCCGCCCACTCTTGGAGCGGTAAAAGATGCCATTGCCGCGGGCCTGCCTGCCAGGCTGGTCGGCGATGGCGTTCTGGAAGAGGACGAGGACGACGCCTTGCTCGCCGAGATTGAAATGCTGATCAGACGCAATGGTGCCGACTCGCTGGCAGAAGAATTTTTACGTTACGAATAGGCAGGGTGACGCCAAGGAAGCATGTTGGCTGCGCTCCGGTAAGAACAAAACCAGGAATTGTTAGCCCGTTTTCTTCATTCCCTGACCGTGACAACTGACAAAGAACGGAACGATCGGAGTGATAAAGGCCGAAATCCAGCGTCCCACCGTCATCGGTTCTCCAAGAAGGAATGGAATTCCTTGATTTATTGCGATAAGACAAGATCCGACGACAAGGGCGACATAAACTGCCACGAGCCTGGCATTTCGATCTTTAATCGAATACTTAATCGCGCTTAGGTGTCGCATCATCCCTTTCTCCCCCTTTCCTTCACATCATGAGTTGTCTAGTTTATTTATACCCCGAAAATATCTTCATCCAATAGAACAGAACCGTCAGGAGCGCTGTTGAGTCCCTGCTGCGTCTGTCTGCGTGAAAAAAACGCAAATGCGGAGTAGATGGGGTACATCAAAGCGATCAGGTTTGCCGCAGTCATGATGGAAGCAAGTACAGTTTTATTTCTCCAGGCTAAAACGCATGCTCCTTATCCAGCTGGCTGGCCAATGCTTGCAACCCTGCGGAAATGACGACCGGATAAGCCGGGACTTTCTCAAGAACGGTCATTGCTTTCGGTAGGCCTGCGTATCCCGCCAATGCCCGTTGGCGCATTTGATCCAGCGGCGCATCTGCATGGATGCGTCGGCCGTCCTGCATAACCGGGATAAGGAGCGGTTGACCGCCATGCGAATCATTTTCCTCCAATGCCACAACATCACCCGACATGCGGCCATCGACGTTGTAGTTGCGGTATACCTGTTTTTTCCCCGGCCAGGTGGCCTTGCCCTCCGAGCGTTTGCGCCGTGGCCTGCCGGCATACTCCTGCAGCTTGTAGGCGCAATCCAGGGAGGGCGCATCACTTGAAGCATCCAGGGCGGTTCCCACACCAAAGCCGTCTATTGGCGCAGCGGACGACAATAGCT
>JBOIFK010000115.1:0-3419 GCA_050741585.1 Nitrosospira sp. | reverse complement strand
GGCTTAGGGCGCGGCGAAGTCGACGTTATTGTTGGCGGACCGCCCTGTCAGGGGTACTCCGTTTACAATCACCAGCGCGGCGAGACGGACCCTCGGGCCGGCTTGTTCCGTGAATATCTCCGCATTGTAGAAGGCATTCAGCCGCGCTGGCTGGTAATGGAAAATGTTACTGGCATCACGTCAATCGCGGGCGGCAAAATCGTCGAAGAGATTTTCAAAGGAATCGAAGGATTAGGTTACCGCGTCGAAATGAAGATCCTTCGTGCAGAGGAATACGGTGTACCGCAAGAGCGTCGGCGCGTGTTCTTCATCGCTACGCGGACAGACGCACCAATCCTGTTTCCCAACCCCACGCATGGCCCCGATCTGCGTCCCTTCATTACGGTTTGGGATGCAATTTCCGATCTTCCCAAGCTCGAGAATGGCGACAAAGCCGGTCCTTGCTCCTATGGCAAGCCACCGAAAACCGGCTATCAGGCTATGTTACGCGGCAATTGTACGATAGTGGAGAATCATTCTGCCTCCCATTTATCTCGTCTAAATGAGGAACGCATGGCACACATTCCTGCCGGTGGCTCTTGGCGGGATATTCCGAGGACCCTCTTGCCTGCTGGCATGTTGAAAGCCAAGCGCACCGATCATACGAAACGGTATGGACGCCCCCGCAAGACTGACCTTGCCTGCACAATACTCACCAAATGCGATCTGCATTGGGGTGCGTACATACATCCCGTCCAGAACCGGTCGTTTACGGTGCGCGAAGCTGCCCGCTTACAGAGCTTTCCCGATTTCTTCGTGTTCAAGGGAAGCAGCACAGAGCAATATGTCCAAGTCGGAAACGCTGTCCCGCCTATTTTGGGTCTGGCAGTGGCTGAGGCGCTTTTGAAGGCTGATAAGATGTCGATTAGCGGTAAATCAGCACGTACTGAGGGATTACTAATTGCCGTGTAATCCTGAAAGCATCATCGGAGAAGTTCTGGGCCGTAGGGCTGTCAAGGGAGCCGATCCCGCGTTGAGTGACTTTCAATGTCCATTCATCAAATCACGTTGCCCTAAGCGCAGTACTCAGCTCCCCAATGAACCATACCCCGTATGCACTCTTTGGCGCAGAAACGACGGCACCGCCGATCCCACAGAGGACTTGATCTTTGTCTGCCCGAAACGCTTTTATGCCGTCGACTTCCTCACTGACGTCATCGAACACTGCTGGCCGGGTGATAAGCCGAAAAACCCCCAGGTTGCTCCCGAAGTTAAAATGGAGGGGTTTGGGAATGTCGATTTTGTCATCGCCGACGTGAAAGAAGACGGTGAGGTGGACCAATTTCTGTCGGTCGAATTACAGGCAATCGATATCACGGGGTCCGTGTTTCCCGCTTATACGGCAATTCGCGCCAATACGGACCTTGAAAAGCGACCGACTTATGGGCTCAATTGGGACAACGTTTACAAGCGATACATTACCCAGCTTATTCGTAAAGGATATTTTCACCATCATTGGAAATCCAAGATTGTGGCTGTGATCCCGGAACAGGTATATCAATACATTACTAAGAGAGCGGATTTCATGCGTTCGCCGGATGTGAAAAGCCCGCAGGTGAACATTATATTCATGACGTATCGCCTAGAACACGATCCTACGCGCCCGGGGGAATATCGCCCCCGCTTAGCGAGGGTTGAGGGAACCAGTCATTCAAATTTGCAAAATGCCATCCTTTACAAGGAAGCACCTCAAAAAAAGGCTTTCACTGCACAAATAAAGCGTTCGCTGGTGCGTGCCGTCAAGCTCTCGGAACTCATTGCTAAAGGTGTGATTCCCCATGGAACACCATGAAGATGAGGCGGATATGTAAGGCCCGTAGGAATGGAAAAGTTAAAGATTGCATGTGGCCATTGCCACTGCAAAATTAGAGAGGGATTAAGATGTAATGATGACCTTGTCGAAGTTCTCATGATCGCCTGCTGCTTTAGGTCGTACATATGACAGATGATGTTCAGTTAGGTAACGAGGAAATCCTGACCGAAAGGCTGGCATTTGTTGACTTGCTAGCATGGGTCGCTCCGCGTCCAGTTTGGCAGAGGGATGCACTGCGCCGCCTCTTGCAGAATGGAATCCTCGTAAATGAGGACATCGACGATCTTGTTGAGCTTTGTCTCGATCCAACGTTGCCGCATGAGCCCATTTCCGACGCACATATTTCGTCGGACGATGGGGTTGGTGAGCCGATCACCATAATGAGGATTGAAAACCCAACTGGGATCAATGCGCTCGCGTCCGATCAGAAACTGGAATTTGCAACAAGGGGATTATCGATTGTCTATGGTGACAACGGATCGGGAAAATCGGGTTACGTTCGAGTCCTAAAACATGCATGCAGGACCCGTGATCGGAATAACAAAATTTTAAGAAACGTTGAAGATGTTGCCGCTACGCCCCAGTCTGCAAACATCGTATTCGCGCGCGGCGCGACTGTGGTTGATTTCTCGTGGAAGCCGGATGTTCTGGGCCACGCGGATCTCCCATCGGTAAGTATTTTCGATTCTCGCAGTGCTAACATCCATGTCGAGAAAACGAATGCTGTCGCCTATATCCCGCAGCCAATGCGGGTGCTGGAGGCACTAGCTACGGCCTGCGATCAGATGAACACCAAACTCGATGCGCAGCTAGCGATCATTGCAGGCAAAACGCCACTCGCAATCAAATTTCCACAACTCGATGCCGACACCGTAGCAGGTGCATTCGTACACAAACTTTCGGCAAATTCTAATGTGACGCAACTGGACCTGCTAGCCCAGCTCTCAGATATTGAAATCCGGCGTTTAGCAGCACTGGAAGTAGATTTGGCACAAGACCCAAAACGTGCAGCGGCTAAAATCAGCAACCAGAAAATCCGGCTTGATGAAGGTATCGTCAAACTTCGAAATTTATTGGAGGCTACATCCACGTTGGCATTCGTGGCCCGTGATGAACTCAAATCGGATTGGGATACCAAAGCCGATGCCGCAAAATTGGCCTCTGAAGCGCTATTCGCTGCATCGCCGCTTCCTGATGTCGGCAAAGACACGTGGCGCAACCTTTGGGAAGCGGCGCGAAGGTATTCCGACATGGTTGCCTATCCAGAAAAGAGGTTCCCCGATGCTATGGCCAAAGACGAGATTTGCGTTCTCTGCCAGCAGCCCTTGGGTCAAGACGCCATTGATCGCCGTGTAGCGTTCGAGACGTTTGTGAAAGGTTCAACTAAGGCCACGGAAGAAATTGCCCAGAAAGCGTATGGCGATACCATACATAAAGCCGCTGCCACACGAATAAGCGTCACGGCACTTCGCCAGCTGGCCAGTCTCCTTGCTACGGAGATTGGCCATACGGTTCTTGCCAAAAAAGTCCACTCATGCGGCGTGCGAGCAGCGTGGCGGCTGCGCTC
>JBOIFK010000114.1:0-24557 GCA_050741585.1 Nitrosospira sp. | reverse complement strand
GCCCCAACCTTTGTGACAGCATTCCAGGGCGGAACGCATTACCTTGACGTTACCGATGCATTCGAAGGAAAAATCCACGCCGCCACCGGTCATTTCAATAACTACTTCTTGAATTGGCTTGGCATGTTCCCTGGGATTCACCGCATCGGTGGCGCCTAGTTGACGTGCGATCTCGAATTTTTCCGGATTGATGTCGATCGCGATAATGCGGCCGGCCTTAGCCATGACTGCTCCTACTATCACAGCCAGGCCAATCCCACCGAGCCCAAAAACCGCCACGGTATCGCCGGCTTTCACCTTTGCGGTTTTGGCAACGGCCCCCAGCCCCGTCGTTACCCCGCAGCCCAGCAGGCAGACCTTTTCAAGCGGAGCCGCCTCGTTAATCTTTGCCAGGGAAATTTCAGGTATCACCGTGTATTCGGAGAAGGTGGAAGTGCCCATATAATGATAAATGGGTTTCCCGTCCTTAAGGAAACGCGTAGTGCCGTCGGGCATCAGCCCCTGTCCCTGGGTAGCCCGGATTGCCTGGCATAAATTGGTTTTGCCTGATTTGCAGAACTTGCACTCGCCGCATTCCGGCGTGTAGAGCGGGATGACATGGTCGCCCACGGCAACGCCGGTTACCCCCTCGCCCAGAGCTTCAACAATGCCGCCGCCCTCATGACCAAGAATGCTGGGAAACCTGCCCTCGGGGTCGTTTCCCGACAGGGTGAACGCATCAGTGTGACATACGCCAGTGGCAACAATACGCACCAGCACTTCCCCCTTTCGTGGTGGCATCAGGTCAACTTCTTCGACACTCAAGGGTCGTCCTGGACCCCAGGCGACCGCCGCGCGTGTTTTGATCAATTCCATGCAACTCCCCCCGTATTTTCTTCGCTGATATGCGATATGCGCGTTTTATTCCGAATCACTGTGAGGCACGATGTGGCCAGATCAGGGTGTCTTCTTCCACGCATCACTAAACAAAAAACCCTAACCAATATCGTCACGGATTCTAGCAGCCCGTTCGACTTAAAGGAAATCGACGCCAGAACATCGGCGCCCGGTCCATACTTCGCCGTTTCTTTCGGACAAGCAAACAAGTTTATCCTTAAGAATCCTCAAAGTTCGTCCTCACCCAAGGCAAGTTTCGCCGCCGTTTTCGTGTCCGGCGGACCGATGGTTATCACAGCAGGTTGCATCATGCACAACCATGATGACATGTTCGCATGAAGCGGATCGAACCAAGGTATTCCGCGGTTTGCACGAACATTGCTTTTTCAGATAACCCGTCCTATGATTAAATCGAGGCCGGTTTGAATCTCCGCCCTGAGTGATTATCTTACAAACTTTTAGGAGATCATGATGCGACGAATCTACTTTCTTGTTCCCGATATCGCCGTTACCAAACGTATTGTCGACGAGCTGCTTCTGGCACGAATCGAGGAGCGGCACATTCATGTGATCGCAAAGCGCGGGACGGAACTTGAGGACCTGCCCGAAGCGAGTCTCCTTCAGAAAAGTGATTTCATTCCCGCGGTGGAACGTGGACTGGCGGTCGGCGGGTCGGCGGGGGCCCTGGCCGGATTGGTTGCAGTCGCACTTCCTCCCGCGTCAACCGTTCTTGCGGGTGGCGTCCTGCTGGCGAGCGCGCTCGTCGGGGCGGGAGTTGGGGCATGGGCCGGCAGCCTGATAGGCGCGAGTACTGGCAGCTCCAGGATCAAGCAGTTTGAGGCGGCAATTGAGGCAGGTCAGTTACTGGTTCTGGCCGATGTGCCGAAAAGCCGGGTCGAGGATATCGAGGCCCGTATTAAGAAACACTTGCCGCAGGTGGAGATTGAAGGAACAGAACCGATCATACCGGCATTTCCTTAGTCAGGACGACAGGACAGCGATATCGGTAATTGCTGGAACTGCCGCATGAAGCGGCGATCAATCCAGTCTTTCCACCACCAGAAAAGAGAGGCGTGCCCCGCCAGGCCGCAGTATGAAGCGACGGCACGCCCGTCCGACGTGCCGATAAGGCTGAGGCTATGGCGTTGTGGCTTATAGTCCCTGAGCGGGTAGCCTGACAGATACGCGCGCAGGTTATCCCCCAGGGGATTCGCCATACGGACGGCGTAGACCCCGGACCTGGGCAATTTCTGATGTTCGATGGCTATCACATCCCCCGCCGCAAAGATCCAGGGGTAATTTATTGTCTGCAAGGTCGACTTCACTCTGACGAAACCCTCCGGCGTGGCGTCAAGGCCACATCTGGCAAGCCAGGCCGGCGGCGCGGCATGTGTGACCCAGAAGACGAAGTCGGCAGCCAGCAGCCGGCCATCATCGAGACGCACGCTCTCCGGCGTGACTTCTACCACCGCGGCATCAGTAATCACGGCCAGCTTTCGTTCCTGTAGAAGCTTGTTAAGGATGCTCTGTACGCGAGAATTGTGCCCCGGTAACAAGCGCGCTCCACGATGGACGATAATGAATCTGGCCTTGCTCCGAATCTGGGAATGCATGGCCAGCGCCAGTTCCACCCCGCCTGCGCCGCCGCCGACCAGAATAATTTGCAGCGGCTCTATCGTATTTTGAGCGCTAGCCTTGGCGCGTTCCCAACCCGATAGCAGCAAAGGTAGAGGTTTAGCGGGAATCGCCCATTGCTCTGCCCCTACCACCCCATTCATGGATGGGGTTCCACCCGCATTGATGGAAATAAGATCGGCGGATAGAGGCGAAGGGTTATCGGCAAGCAGCACTTGTTTCTGCTTCAGATCCAGTCCGCTTACTTTTGCGTGGACGAGCCGGGCACTGGCGAAACGGCACAGTCGCCGCAAGTCGATATGCATTTCTGCCCGGCTGTAAACGCCACTGATATGACCTGGCAACATTCCAGAGTAGGTTGCGTGCGCTACATCGCTTATTACTGTTACCCGTACATTGCAAAGCGGCCTTTCGCCGAATTTTCGCAGCAACAGGACGTGAGCATGACCACCGCCGATGAGCACCAGTTCGCGAAGGCCAGATGTGCTTGATGAATCGGCAATCGCGATTGCGCCGGTGGTCGAGTGCCCATTCGTCAGTCGGGATGCCATAAACCCATGCCAATAATTTTTAGTTTCATTTGATCGTTGCCTTTTTGGTGGACCGTGGCATGGCAGCGAATTGCGTACCGGAGTGCGCGGTTTCTTGAGATATATAGTTGCATTTTTGCAACACCTGTGGATGGAGCCACCTTTTTTGAAAAGGCATTGCCACCGGTGCGTTGATCCCCATTCTGTGGGGTTGCGCGTCGCCATGCATCCCAAAAACCGCGGATTCGGCGCATCCGATTGTGGGATTCAGGCTGAAATGATTGAATTCCAAGGTTCTAGTTTTGACTGTGCTGGTTTATCATGCGTGGCTCCGCTCTAAAGGAATAGTACGATGGCAGGGCTAAGCAAAGATACCCCCAATCCCACTGAGATAAAACTGCATCGAAAGTCTGGATTACTGGAAATTGGTTTTGATGATGGAAAAGCCTTCCGGCTCCCGTGTGAATTTCTCCGGGTCTATTCACCTTCCGCAGAAGTGCGGGGCCATAGCCCGGGACAGGAAATATTGCAGGTGGGCAAGAAAAACGTCAGTATCAATCATATCGAGCCGGTCGGAAATTATGCGATCCAGTTGAATTTTTCCGATGGACATAACACTGGTCTCTACTCGTGGGACTTGCTCTACGATTACGGCCTCCATCAGGAAAAGATGTGGCAACGATACCTGGATCGAATGGAAGAGGCGGGTGCGAGCCGCGAACCGGTTGCCTATTCGCACGGGTCGAATCCGCGATCCGCATCGAAATCACCTTAACTCCGCGTGGTCGCGGTGTAAGTGTACCCCACCTTCATCCTAATGTAAGAACCGAATTTCATGACGAAAACTACCCACTTCGGCTTCAACGTCGTTCCTGAAACGGAGAAAGCCCGCAAGGTGGCGGGCGTGTTCGATTCGGTGGCGGAACGCTACAACCTAATGAATGACCTCATGTCGGCGGGCCTGCACCGGTTATGGAAACGCTTTGCGGTGGAAACGAGCGGCATCGGGAAGGGGGGGCGGGTGCTCGACATTGCCGGAGGGACTGCTGATCTGAGTGCGTTGTTCGTGGAGCATGTGGGCGAAGAGGGGGAAGTCTGGCTTACTGATATCAACAATTCCATGCTTACCATCGGCCGCGACCGGTTGCTGGATCAGGGAGCGGCCGTATCCATAGCGCAGTGCGACGCGGAGAAGCTGCCGTTTCGTAACGATTATTTCGATTGCGTGAGCGTTGCTTTCGGTCTCAGAAATATGACTCACAAAGACGAGGCATTGAAAGAAATGCTGCGTGTACTCCGTCCCGGCGGATGTGTCATCGTGCTTGAGTTCTCCAAAGTATGGAAGCCGCTGCAGCGCTTCTACGATACCTACTCATTCAAGGTGCTGCCAGCAATGGGCAAGCTCATCGCCAAGGATCAGGATAGTTACCGCTATCTTGCGGAATCCATCCGTGTGCATCCCTCTCAGGAGGAGTTGAAGCAATTGATGGAGCAAGCCGGATTCGAGCGCGTAAAATATTTCAATCTCGCCGCCAGCGTGGTTGCATTGCATCGAGGCTACAAGTTCTGAGTTTGGTGCTCGGGCGTCTACTTAAAAATATTCAATAAGACTGGAGCGTGCCTCCGGGGCGTAACGAAACGCCTGAAGCTGGCATCCTGAACGCCCATTTTGTGCCGCTTTATGTGTACTATCGCACATAAGAACCTGATCAAAATATCTATTATGCAATATTTACTCACTGCCCTCTGCAGCTTGGTCTATTGGATTTAACAAGATTAAGTTCTTTCGAAGGGCTCACAGGATGATTGCTGCCCGCCGCGTCGTGCTCTTGTTTGGCGAAATCCTGATAGACCGGTTTCCCGATCGCGAAGTTTTAGGAGGCGCACCATTCAACGTTGCGCGGCATTTGCACGCTTTTGGCTGCGCGCCAGTCCTGATTACTCGTGTAGGGAGGGATGACGCGGGGACGCGCATATTACAGGTCATGGAAAGCGCAGGGCTGCCCATGCATGGCGTTCAACTCGATTCGACGCGTCCCACGGGGGTGGTCGAGGTGAATTTCACTTCTGAAGGCCACCGGTTTGATATTCTTCCTGATCAAGCCTATGACCATATTCATCCCCGCTTATCCCGCATGACCGCGCTGGCAGCAAATCCGGAGCTGGTGTATTTCGGCACGCTGGCTCAGCGGGCAAACTCACATCGGGCCCTGCGCCATACGTTACGTGCAGCCGGCGGCCGGCGTTTTTTTGATGTCAACTTGCGCAATCCCTGGGTATTTGCAGAGCGGGTGCATTGGTCTCTGCAACACGCGGACATCGTTAAAGCCAATGACACCGAGCTTGAACGCTTAGCCCAATTGCTTGATCTGGGAGCAACTTCCGCCGAAGCCCAGGCGAAGGAATTGGCACAGCGCTATCAGTTGGATGGCTTGCTCGTCACTTGCGGCGCCACGGGTGCCTGGTGGCTGGACGGTTCCGGACAAAGGGTTGCGATAGAAGCCGAGCCATTAGCGAATGTCCGTGACACCGTCGGTGCCGGCGATGCGTTCTCGGCCATTTTTATGCTCGCTCTGTTGCATGACTGGACGGCAACTGTCGCGTTACAACGGGCACATCATTTTGCCGGGGCAATTTGTCAAATACGTGGCGCGATTCCAGAGCACAACGATTTTTATCAGCCATTCCTTGAAGAATGGTTTGAAAGCAGATGAATAAATTATATGTGCTGATGCTAAGTGTCCACGGCCTGACTCGAGGGAACGATCTGGAGCTGGGGCGCGATGCCGATACAGGTGGGCAAATCCTATATGTAGTGGAGTTGGCACGCGCACTCGCGCGCCAGCGCCAGGTCGGGAAGGTGGATCTGCTCACACGCCAGATAGAAGATCCCGCGGTGTCGGCGGATTACGCGCGCCCTGAAGAAATACTTGGTCCTCAGGCGCGGATTATTCGACTTCGTTGTGGCCCCCGCCGCTATGTGCGCAAGGAAAGCCTCTGGCCCTATCTCGATCAATTAGTGGATCGTGTGCTGCTTTTTCTTCGTGAGCAGAAGCGCTTGCCTGACGTGATTCACAGTCATTATGCCGATGCGGGATATGTCGAAACACAACTCTCTCAACTGCTGGGTATCCCGCAGATACATACCGGCCACTCGCTCGGACGCAGCAAACAGCAGCGTCTGTTAGCGCAAGGCCGTAAACCACAGGCGCTGGAGCGCCAGTTTAACTTCCACCGGCGTATCGCCGCCGAGGAAGCCATATTGCAACATGCCAGCCTGATCATCACCAGCACCCCTCAGGAAAGTGTCGAGCAGTACGGCTCTTATACCAATTATCAAGCGGAGCGCGCAGCTGTTATTCCACCCGGCACCGATGTGTCGCGTTTTGCTCCACCGGGTCGCCAGACGCCACCAGAACCCGAGGTTGCCGGACTCATTGACCGCTTCCTGGTACAACCGCGCAAGCCCCTGATACTCACGATTTGCCGTCCGGAAATGCGAAAAAATCTCGGCGCCCTGATCGCGGCATTTGGCAGTTCGCCCAAGCTGCATGAGCAGGCTAATCTTGCCATTATCGCTGGTAATCGCGAGGATATCCGCAAGCTCGAGGATGCTCAGACCGAGGTGATGACCAATCTATTGCTTGATATAGACTATTACGACCTGTGGGGAAAAGTGGCCCTGCCGAAGCAGCATCATTCCGCGGATATTCCCGGGTTCTACCGGCTTGCCGCCCAGCGCCGGGGATTATTTGTGAACCCGGCACTCACCGAGCCGTTCGGTCTCACCTTGATCGAGGCCGCTGCCAGTGGACTTCCGATTGTGGTTACCGAAGATGGCGGACCGCGCGATATCGTGGCGCACTGCAAAAATGGAGTGCTGATTAATCCATTGGATACACAGGCTATTGCCGCCGCCATTGAATACGCATTAGCTGATCCGCGTCGTTGGCAGCGTTGGGCGCGCAACGGCATTATAGGGGTAAAGAACCACTACACCTGGGATGCACATGTCAAGAAATATCTGCATGTTTTATTCCGTTTGTTACACCACGAGCGCAAGCAAATCCGGCGGGACATGGTGATATACCGAAGACCACAACGCAATCCGCTGCCATTGGTCTCGCAAATGTTAATCAGTGATCTGGACAATACTCTGCTTGGTGACCGGGCCGCCCTGCGCCGTTTTCTAACCACGCTGCGCGCCACTCCGCCAAACCTGGGTTTTGGTATCGCGACGGGCCGTATCCTCGAAAGCGCATTGAAAATATTAAAAGAATGGGGGGTGCCGCTACCCGATGTACTGATTACCGCGGTCGGCAGCGAGATAAACTACGGCCCCGAACTCCGTCCTGATGTCGGATGGCAAAATCTTATCAAATACTTATGGCGCCGCGATGCAGTGGAAGAGGCGCTGCGCGAAGTCCCCGGCCTTATTCTGCAATCGCCGGAAAATCAGCGCGAATTCAAGCTCAGTTACAATGTAGACCCCGAAGCACTGCCGCCAATTTTCAAAATCCGGGCCTTGTTGCGCGACCAGAATCTATCTGCGCACTTGATCTACTCCCGGCAGGCTTATCTCGATGTTTTGCCTTTGCGCGCCTCCAAGGGTCGAGCAATACGCTATCTCGCTTATAAGTGGGGGCTGCCGCTACGCGCTTTTCTGGTCGCAGGCGACTCCGGTAATGACCATGAAATGCTGGTTGGAGATACGCTTGGCGTGGTGGTCGCTAATCACAGCCCTGAACTTGCGAGTTTGAGAGGGAACGAACAAATTTATTTCGCTAATGCCCGGTATGCGGACGGTATTGCAGAGGGAATGGCGCATTACGCATTTGGTATCCCCACCCTGGAGGCCGCGAATGATCCAAAACTTTGACGCCTGGGTCGCAGACCATCGTGATGAACTACACGCACTTTTGCGTAAATGGTTTGAACTGGAGCGCCCACTCCTTCTGCGCTCGGATTTGCTCGAGACTTTTGATCTGGTGCGAGACACGCATCCCCAGCCCTTGGTCAATACTCCCCTGCACGAATTGATCAAATGGCTGCAAGAGGCGGTTTGTCGGCCTCCGCTGACCTATCTGGCACTACGGGAGGGCGCGGGGCGCTGGTCGTTCCTGCGCATTCATCAGCAACAACTTGTACCCGAGATTATTAGCGTTTCCGATTATCTCGCTTTCAAGGAGTTGCTGGTACGCCCGGATAGTACGAATGAACCGGTATTGGAACTGGATTTTACCCCTTTTAACCGCGATTTTCCGCGACTCAAGGAAATCCGGTCGATTGGCCAGGGCGTAATGTTTCTTAACAGGCAACTGGCCGGCACCCTGTTTACTCAAACCGGCACAGGAACAGCAAAATTGCTGCATTTTTTGACGGTGCACTCCATGGATGGCCAGCAATTAATGCTCCATGGCAACTTTGCCGACGTCGCGGCACTACGCACCGGTTTAAGGCGTGCGCTTAGTTTGCTCGATACCTATTCTGAGGACGTCCCGTGGCAGGCGGTTGCAGAGCCATTAAGCGGATTGGGCTTCGCGCCCGGTTGGGGCGATAACGTCATGCGGGTAAGCGACACCATGAGTCTGCTGGTGGATATCCTTGAGGCGGCTTCGCCACAAATACTCGAGAACTTTCTGGCGCGCATTCCAATGATGTCAAAATTATTGATTCTGTCGCCACATGGTTATTTTGGGCAGGATAACGTATTGGGATTGCCAGATACGGGCGGTCAGGTCGTGTATATCCTCGATCAGGTGCGTGCGCTGGAACGGGAAATGACCGAGCGTCTCGTCCTGCAAGGGATAGAGGCGCAACCAAAAATCCTGATATGCACACGTCTGATTCCTGATGCGGGAGAGACGCTTTGCAACCAGCCATTGGAAAAAGTTCATGGTACCCAGAATTCATGGATCGTGCGCGTCCCATTCCGGAAAACAAATGGCGAGATTATTCGTCACTGGATATCGCGTTTTGAGATCTGGCCATACCTGGAGAATTTCGCCCACGACATTGAGCGCGAAGCATTGGCACAACTGAGCGCCCGCCCCGATCTGGTGATCGGTAATTACTCTGATGGAAACCTGGTCGCTTCGCTGATTTCCAAACGAATGGGAGTGACTCAATGCAATATCGCGCACGCACTGGAGCAAAGCAAATATCTTCATTCGGCCTTGCACTGGCGCGAGAATGAAGCTCAGTACCATTTTGATTGTCAGTACACAGCTGATCTGATCGCGATGAATAGCGCCGATTTCATTATTACCAGCACCTATCAGGAAATTGCCGGCACCCCGCATACCGTCGGTCAATATGAAACCTACCAGAACTACACCATGCCCGGTTTGTACCGGGTGGTCAATGGCATCGATCTCTTCGACCCCAAGTTCAATATTGTCTCACCAGGCGCCGATGCCGAGGTGTATTTCTCGTACCTTGACCGCGAGCGCCGGCTGCAATCCTTGCTGCCCGACATTGAACGTCTTTTGTACAACCTTGATCCCGGTGTCCCGTGGCGCGGCCATTTCAATGATCCCGCCAAGCCTTTGATTTTTACGATGGCGCGTCTCGATCTGGTCAAGAATCTGACTTCGCTGGCAGCGTGGTTTGCGCAATGCCCCCGGCTATCGGAGGCCGCCAATTTACTGGTTATCGGCGGGCATATCGACCCGGCTGCTTCCACTGATGGCGAAGAACGGGCAGAAATCGACCATATGCATGCCATCATTAACGAATATCAATTGGAAGGACGGATGCGCTGGCTCGGTATCCGCCTGGAAAAGAATCTGGCGGGGGAATTGTATCGCCATGTGGCTGACAAGCGCGGTATTTTTGTACAGCCGGCCCGGTTTGAGGCATTCGGCCTGACCATCATCGAGGCCATGTCTTCTGGCCTTCCAGTATTTGCCACTTGCTATGGCGGCCCCCTCGAGATTATTCAGCATGGAGTGTCGGGCTATCACTTCGACCCCAACGATGGGGCGGCGGCTGCCGCTGCCATGGCGGATTTCTTTGCGCGCTCGGAGGCTGATCCGCTTTTCTGGAACAAGGTTTCCGAAATGGCTCTGAAACGCGTCGATTCTCGCTATACATGGCGCCTTTACGCCGAACGAATGATGACTTTATCGCGTATTTACGGTTTCTGGAAATTTGTCAGCAACCTGGAACATGAAGAAAGTGCGCGTTACCTCAATATGTTCTATCACCTGCAATTTCGCCCCATGGCTCAGGCGTTGCTGCCTGATCAATAACCAGCCAAGGCCTTCGTCCGACAGCACTTCACCTGTCGTCGGACGGCATTTGCATGGCCTCTGCTGAGACCGCTTGAATACGAATTGGGGAAGACCTAGTGTAGTGAGTCAGAGATATCGCTACTTAAAAATGACGAGATTGCCGCCATGCTGCGTTGCTCGTCGTTGCATATGAATCACGATGCGCCTCCTCGCGCCTTGCCTGACGCCAATCCAGTCATTTTTAACATTCCTTTCCGGTTTCATTTGAATCGGTTATGTAACGATATCCCTGACTCACTACACTAGAGTATTTTTATTTCACTTTCTTCAATAATCCCGCCCTGCCGTTATCGACTCTCCTCATCCTCATGGGTCCCACGGCCTTGATATTACAGGAAAAGAATAAAGGGGCAGAATATGGCGTCCCACCTCCTCGCAGCAGGCGTGGATTTCCTTGTTGACCACATTCTTTATTGATAGAATTAATAATTAATGTCTCAAATTATCTCTGTGTCTGCTCGCGTTGCGTATCAGGGTAGTATGAGAGACTCCTTTTACGGGTCAAGAGCACATCGTCGGAAGTATAATGCACGGTCGGAAGCTTACATTGGGGTGTTTTGAGTTGCCGTTGAACTCCGGTAACCGCTATCCGGTAAAGCACATTCTCTGGCTAGTTTCTTTAGCCGGGAGATTTAGCTAAGGAGTACTCGTGAGCAAGAAAATTGCAGGTGCATTAATCGCATTTGTCCTGTCATGGCCAGCCTTTGCTGCACAGGTATCGCCGCAGCCATTGCTTCATGGCGATGGCTGGCGTCTTGTTCGGTCAATTCAGCTGGGGAACTCGGGAAACTACATTCATATGGTCCTGATCGATAGCAAACGAGATATGGACAAGGCTGTTTATGGTGCTGCGCTTAGCAAGATATGCAGATCCGAGCCCGACTTCTGCAGGGTCAGATTCTGGAACGAGGAACGCCTTGTATCCGAATCGATTTCTTTCACTGAAGCTCAATTTAAGGGATTGAGAGCCGAATATATATTTAACCGTGCGGGATCTGTCCAGGAAATGCGATATGCCTGCACGGTTGTGTCAGACAAGAACCAATGTTTTTCGCATTGATGAATACCCAGGGAATCTGGTAATCGCTCTCTTGCGGATCTTTTCCATTTCGTACGCGTAGCGTAACCATTAAATATCTGTAGAACTCTGATCAAAGGGGATTTCATGCCACGCCAGTTAATAAGCTCAGGTTCCACGTTCGAGCGGGAGATCGGCTATTCAAGGGCCGTCGTAGATGGCGATTGGATTTTCGTCTCAGGCACGACGGGTTTCGACTATAGCAAAATGACGATCTCTGATGACTTGGTAGAGCAAGCCGAGCAATGTTTTAAGAATATTCAGGCAGCCTTGAATGAAGCGGGAGCCAGCCTGCGGGATATTGTCCGCGTGACCTATGTGCTGCCGGACGCTGCGGATTTTCCCAAGTGCTGGCCGACGCTCAGCAAATATCTGGGCGAGACTAGACCTGCGGCCATGATGATTGCGGCCGGTCTGTCCGATCCTCGTATGCGGATCGAAATTCAGGCAACTGCGCGGCGCGGCTCAGCGGCCTGAGTTAATCAGTCGGCGATTATCTGGGAATACGTTTTTTATTGCGTTGGGCACTGCTAACAATAATCCACTCAAAGGGAGGTAACTAAAATTGGCTTCAACGAACAAAGTTTTTATCAGCTTTGCACTCCGGGATATCAAATTGCGCGATCAACTCCTTGAGCAGTTGAACAAGGAACAAACTGCTTTCTCCTTTGTGGATATGCCTGTCAAGCAGTCGTGGGAACCTGCCTGGAAGGAAGAGTGCCGGGACAAGGTTACCGGTTGTGACGGCGTGATCGCGCTTGTTACGAAAAACGTTGTCAGGGCAGACGGCCAGCTGTGGGAAATACGTTGTGCTTACGAGGGCAGAATGCCTGTGCTGCTACTTCACGGAGATACCGAAAAACTTCCTTCCAAACTGCCCGATCCCGTGGGCGACCGCGAAATTGATACATGGACCTGGCCCACCATTTCCACCTTTCTCAATAGACTCTAGAGGCTCCCCGTCGCATTAACCGGCAACTCGTAAACGCATTGATCAACCGGATCATGCAGTGGCATTCAAATAACTTGGCCGGAATTCAGAGAATATTTAAAAAACGCGCTTGACCGGAATTCTCAATTCAGGACCGGGAGAGCTGCGACGCGTTGCTCAATCGTCTGCATCATTTTTCGGTAAGCTGGCGTGTCAATTCCGCCGAAACGCCGCTTGAACACGGCCTCGGACATGAACTCGGGCAGGTCGGACCATGGCGGCATCAAATCCGAATCGTTCAGTCCCGATACCACCCGATATTGAAGCTGTTGCGCTGCAGCCTCGCTTGCGACAGCCCTTTCACCAAATTTTGTACCCGCGCGGTCAGCGGCGATGTCATTGAACGAAAAACCGCTTCCGGAGCGGGAATCCTCGACCTCCTTATACAGGCCGATGGCATCGGATAATGCCGTATCAGCATAGGCGGCGATAGCGGCCGACACCATGAAGTGTTTTGCAAAGTCGTCACGCCCGTCGACGGTAACCATCTGACGCGTCGGATGGGGCCAGCCAGCGGCCTCTGGAAGGATTTGCTTCAGGGAAATGCCGAGTACATAAAATGTCGTAACTAAAATTATCGCGCGGTTTTCCGCGATGACATTTCCATTTTCCGAGCGTACGATTGCAACGCGCACCAATGGCGGTAGAATTTCGGAGAGTGGCACCGCCGAGCTATATTGCCTGCTGTTCTCGGCCAGCAGGGATTGATAGCGAAGCAATCTCTCCTGCTCCTTTTTGTCGATGACTGACGCCCGGACCTCGCGAGAAAAACCTTCTTCCCAACGATAGAAGATGCTCAATTCGTCTGGCGACAGCTTGACCAGCCGGAGCGCGTCGAGTCCGGTTCGATACTCCGGACTGTTGCGTAGCCAGCGTATGAGCTGGGGCACAAGCATGTCCGTCAGCACGTCAGGGAGTGAGAGTTTTCCGATATGTACTGATCGAAGCTGCGGAAGCCCGGATGTTTCGACAAGCGTTGCTTCAAGGTTCAAATAGCTGTTAAGCGAAGTTCCGGGCATGGGAAGACTCAGACGGACAATGGCCTGACGGTCGGTGAATGCTATCTGCGCGCTTCCTTTTGCAAAGCGGTGTGTCAGATAATTTGCGGCGAGATCAGCGTCCGCGGGCGTTACGCGGAAGGCGGCAAGCATCCCCGGGCGAACCCAATAGCGATGCTCATCGACGATCTGCTTCGCACGCCCGATATGTTCGGGAGTCAAAACGACCTGACGATTGACGCGAGGATGGTCTTCGACGGCCAGAAACAGCGCAGCCATCAGCGCCAAGGGAATCGCGAACAGCAGGCTAATGATAAAAAATGGGAGTTTGCGCATGATTATCCGGAATGATATCCGGATTATGAATGGGACAGAGGAGCTACATCGGCTTTTGGAAGCTGAGTATCTTCCACTGCCGTGCTGGGTGCGCCTTTAAGCCCCGAAAATAGCACGATAGCGCCGGGCACACGGGAATTATCTGGTGCCTGACAATCGCCGGACTTGAAGAAAATCGGTGCGGGAGTTTCTGGACGGATGTTGTCCCGGCCAATAGAACAAATTTTGTCCTTCAGCCTGAGTCCTCAGAATTTATCCTTGCTCAATCTTTTTGCTTCGATCTTTTTAACCTGAACTCACCATAAAGTAAAGGTCAGGTGACGCGAAGCGCGCTGTGGATTACAGCACCTGTCCGAGAAATGAGTGAAAATTGAACCGCCGACAGCTGGACGCAGGTCAGGCCCGGCAGTCTGCCACGCTCCCTACCAATATGGCCCATAACCCCATGGTCCATAGTATCCTCCCCAATACGGACTGTATCCGTACCCGAAATAGGGGTTGAAGCCATAACCGCCATAGCCTCGATAGCCATAGCCGAAGTAGGGATCATTCCGGTAATAGACTGGCCATAAATAAATGGCTGTGGAAGAGACCAACGGCAACCGAACGGTTTTTTTACCGATCGTACGTTCGATATCGCCTTTAATTGTTCCCGCAACCGTGATTTCCTTGTCCTTTGCATAAACTGCGGGATCGAGAAACTCGGTGCTTTTAATGACAAAACGTCCCTCGGTCTGTTTATTCAACTGTGGACGGCCATAGGAACTGAGAGGATAGGACAATACCTGCACGAGCGTGAAGTTTTCTTCATTTTCCACATCGACAATGACCCCGCCCCATCGGACCGATGTTTCCTTGTAAGTGTTCAGGTTAGGGCTTGCCTGGCTATAAGTCACGTCGGTGACGGGCACCTCCCTGACTCTTTCGGGAAGTCCTGAGCATGCGCCCAACAGCAAACAGATTGATAATAAATACCGTCTCATGCTTTCACCTCAATTATGAAAATATAATGCTGTAGGCTCCGCTCTCTGGTTTTAGATGGATTTATTCGCAATTCTAACGGGCATGATCTGGAACGAAAAAAGGCTAACGAAAACACCATCTATAAGATAGTTATAGCAGATGATGATTCCGGTATCCAATAAATAACGAGGGGGAGTTTCAGCCTGGCACGTGTCTTCGCGACGTTGTCGTGATCATTTTGCCGTAAACCAGATATCCCCGTACCAGGCTGTTGCGGTCGCGCCGGTATCGTCGCTGTCGGTCATGATCGCGACAGCGTCAACGCGGCCGGGTTCCCCGCCGAACAGGCGCTGGTAATCGGCACGGACGTCGCGTCGCTCATTAACCCATTGGCCGATCCGGCCGGGGCCGGATTCCACCGCGATCATGCGCGCGTTACCAGTATAGGCATTGGACCAACTGCTGCCGACCGCCTGCTTGTTCGACCATACATAGTTGATGGCACGCGTGCGCCAGAACATCAATCCGCCGGAAAAGATCACATAGACGCGCGCGGAATAATCGTCGCCTGAGCGGGTGCGCTCATCGGCGCCAGCCAGTGTGTTGCCGACCTTCCACGTCCAGTTGAGGATGGGCGTCTTGCCAAGTTCGACGTTGACCTCGCGGTAGAGTCCTGAAGCGGCAGCGCTGCTGTCAGCGCGCAGGGCAGTTCGTCCATCCGTGTTTTCCAGGGAGTAGCGAGTCTTGCCCGTAAACGATTTTGACTGCCAGCCGCTCAGGTCGCCCTGTGAAAAATGGGCGATGTCGACACGTTCATTCGCCGCCCATGACAAAGCCGGCAAGCAGATCACGGCCCAATACAGCAGCTTGACCATACGCTCTCCCATGTTATCAATCCTTCCGACCTAAAGGAAACCGGCTGCGAAGCTCGGCCGATCCCTATTCTCCGCCTTCGGCCCATAGCCAAACGTCTACCGTGTCTTTAAGCCCTCAAAATTTGTTCACGCTAACTCACTTCTCTTGCTTCTCTCCTTCAAGCCCGGTAGTTGTTAAGGCGTTCTCTCGAATAGCGACTCAATGAGAAAGGCGTCGTCGAAGTGCCGGCGTCCGACGAAAGCAGTGGGATGATGTCCCCACTGGCGCATTGCTCCGGGTGACCGGATGCCCATTGGCCACAGAAGAAAGCGTTCGATACGCTCTGTTCCGGCGACGAGCCCGAAAGGGCCGAACAGGCTGCGATACCCTTTATCCGTCGGCAGGGAGCGCAGTTGATCGTATTCTTTCCATGCCATCGGCGGCCCCGACTTTGCCGATGGCGATAACTTGCCCCGCACTTCCTCATGGTAGAGGCGCTGGATGAAATGGGTACGGTGAGCAATGCGCAGCACCAGCGGCCGCCGCTCGGGCGCCGGTTGCGGTAGCAGCGGCGGTTCAAAATAGGCAGTGGGAAGGTTCTTACGCAGACGGAGCCGATGGCTTGGGAAGAATTGGTGATAGCAACCGCAATGATGGATGGCGTCATAAAGCCACGGCTCGCCATCTGGACCTAAAGTCACGCGCCAGTTGATGCCGTCGAGCCGCCCGGCATAGATATCGTTGCCGGGACGCGCTGGAAACCAGACGATGTAATTGAGTTGCAGCAATACCTGATCGCCGAAGCGGGTATGCGAGATCCGGCGGTAAAGTGCCGGCCGTGTTGCTTCCACCGCCGGTCCGTTTTTCCATCTCAGCATTCCAATGTGATCATTTTCATCCACGACATCAGTTTCCCATATCGGGGCAAATGTATCGAAAAGCCGGTCAAGGTCAGCGTTGCTTGGCAGAGGAATTCCGAGCGGATCAAGCGAGCGGTGCAGAATGTCTTTGGTCTGTTGGACACTGAGCGGTTCACCAGCCGATGCGGAGGCGGAAGGTGGGGGCATCCAACGCACAAGCCTGCCTGCAACCGGCAGCAATGCCAGCGGTGTGGCAAAGATATCGCGTGTATTGTTATGCCACGCAGATATTCTCGCGGCCACGATCGGTGCGGTGAGCGGATAGAGGCCCAGTACTTGCCACCAGCTCACATAGTCATCCGGAACCCGGACGGCGTCACGCAGCCGAGCGTGGCGCTCCGGCTGCCTGAAATCGGCCGTTATCAAAAGTTCGCGGCAGGTATCGAGCCTGTCGCGCAGGATGTCTTTATGATGGTCCGCCATGGGCGGGGTGGAAAGATTGCGCAGTTCCAGTTCACGCGCGTGGACATCAAGATCAGCCATGTGCCTGATCCATGCCGACCAGCGGATCGGTTCAGATGCTTCATTGCGGAATGAGGCAAGCAGGCGCGTCGTGCGGAGGTAGGGAAAACCGTGCACTTGAGATAATCCATGATCGCGTACGCCGGCACGATCAATGGCCGCATCGATCTCCTGATAAAAAGCAAGACAAATAACCTGGGCATTGTCCGCCGGTAAGGCCAAACGAGTCCCCATCGTGCTGCAGCCCGGCAGTAGCAATGCGAGGCACAATAGTTTAGACTTTCGCAATAAATGCGCGCGTTGCAGGTAGGTGTCTGATCTGGGGCTGTCATGCGGGAATATGCCGAATTGGCGTGTTCCCGGTTTAAAGCGGATTGGGCTGAAGCTATCCATCGCCTTTTCACTTCCGTCAGGTTAAATCTGTTGCATCGACCGATGAACTTAACGTTGAGATGGGCGTCTTTATTTTTGTGTCAGGTAATTGCAAAATGTAAAACGTATTGATTAATATGCTGTCAAAAAAAACAATAAATGGGCAGTATACTTTCGCCAGCCGCTTGAGCGTTGTCTACAGCTTAGGCTTACATCTTCCTAATTTCAATTTCTTACCGCCAACCGGCAACGGCATTGCGACGCTGCCAGACAAATAAAATTTGTGCGGGAGATTGGGTACAACTAAGTTGATTTAATATATTCTTGAAATATAAGGAAATATTATTTTGAATGCGATCTTGAATGCAAAAAACGCGTTGGCACCTGTCCAACCGGCTTCCAAGAGAACTGAACAATTGGTCACGATGCCAAGACAGTTTTTTCAAAGAAGCCCCATTCTCTCCGGCGACAATGTTGCTGCAAAGCGCGAGGAGATACGCGCTTACTTTCATACCACGCTCGATCGCTACGAACAGCTTTTCGAGACATTGCGTGGCGACGAAGCCTATTTCAAAAAATCGATACCCTTGCGCCATCCGCTCATTTTCTACCTGGGTCATACATCAACGTTCTTTATCAACAAATTGCTGCTCGCCGGGCTGATAACGGAGCGGATTAATCCCAAGATGGAATCCATGTTTGCGGTCGGGGTCGATGAGATGAGTTGGGATGATCTGAACGTCACGCATTATGATTGGCCGTCTGTCGAAGAAGTGCGCAGTTACCGGAACACGATACGTGGTATCGTCGATGGGCTTATCAGTGAAGCTCCGCTAACTTTGCCGATCGGCTGGGGCAACCCCTGGTGGACGATTCTGATGGGTATCGAGCACGAGCGCATCCACCTGGAAACTTCTTCGGTATTAATCCGGCAGCACGCGCTTGAGCATATCAGGCCGCATCCTGCATGGGAACCTTGCCGGAAATCCGGTAAGGCGCCACAAAATCAGTTAATCGGCGTGCCAGCGGGCGTCGTGACTCTTGACAAGAGAAAGAGTGACCGTGCCTACGGATGGGACAATGAATATGGCCGCCATGTAGCGGAAGTTGCGGCTTTTCAGGCTGGAAAATACTTGGTGAGCAATCAGGAATTCCTCGCCTTTGTTCAGGCAAACGGCTATGCAATGGAAAGCTGCTGGGAAGAGGAGGGCCGTGCCTGGCAGCACCATACCCGTGCGGAATACCCCACTTTCTGGGTCAGGCATGGTACTGAGTGGCACCTGCGCGTGATGACTGAAGAGATACCCATGCCATGGGATTGGCCGGTAGAGGTGAACTATCATGAAGCCAAAGCCTTCTGCAACTGGAAAGCGGCGGCCAGCGGCCAGCCGTTCAGGTTGCCGACAGAGGATGAGTGGTATCGGCTCTACGACGTCGCGGGGCTGTCCGAAGTTCCCCATACCGAACCAGCGGCAGCCAATATCCATCTTGACCACTGTGCTTCCAGTCACCCGGTCAACGAGTTTCCTCAGGGAGAGTTCTACGATGTGGTTGGTAATGTCTGGCAATGGACAGAAACGCCGATCTATCCTTTTGAGGGTTTCGACATCCACCCGCATTACGACGATTTCACCACGCCGACATTCGACGGTCGTCATAATCTCATGAAGGGCGGCTCCTGGATATCAAGCGGTAATGAATCGCTGAAGAGTGCCCGCTATGCCTTCCGCCGTCATTTCTTCCAGCATGCCGGGTTCCGCTACGTGGTTGCCGATGCGCCTGCGATTCAGCACGACTCGCACTACGAAACTGATAAACTGCTTTCGGAGTATGCCGAGCTCCACTATGGGGATGAGTATTTCGGCGTTCCCAACTTCCCGAAGGCACTTGCCGAACTGGCTATCGCCGCCATGGGTGACAAACCGGCGCACAGGGCGCTTGACCTTGGTTGTGCTTCGGGACGCGCCACTTTCGAGCTGGCACGGCATTTCGAAGACGTGACCGGAATTGATTTTTCTGCCCGCTTCATTGGCCAAGGCGTCCAGCTTGCCGGGCAGGGCGTATTGCGTTATACGCTGCCGGACGAGGGCGATCTCGTTTTTTACAAGGAGCGTACGCTGACCGGTCTTGGCCTCGATGCTGTCAAGCATAAAGTAAAGTTTTACCAAGGCGACGCCTGTAATCTTAAAACTCTGTTCAGCGGCTATGACCTGATTCTTGCGGCCAACCTGATCGATCGCCTTTATGAACCAGCCAAGCTCCTGACAACCATTCATACAAGGCTCAACCTGGGTGGCCTGCTGATGATCGCTTCGCCTTATACCTGGTTGGAGGAACATACCAAACGGGACGCATGGATTGGGGGATTCAAGCGTGATGGGGAAAGCTTTGGTACCATGGATGGTTTGAAAGAAACCCTGGGCGGTCATTTCAAACTGATTCACGGCCCGAAGGAGGTGCCGTTTGTTATCCGCGAAACCCGGCGAAAATTCCAGCATACGCTCTCGGAGGTAACCATCTGGGAGAAAGTTGCTTGAGTAGAAGCCCTGCTTCCAGCCATGACTTCAACAGCGACATCAATCGCGCCGGTACGGCCAGCCTCAAATATGACGGACGGCAGTCCATGTTTGGCACAGCGGAGGTTATCCCGCTATGGGTGGCGGACATGGATTTTGCCGCACCTGCCGCGGTAACCCGGGCGCTTGTGGAACGTGCCGCCCACCCTGTGTACGGGTATACCGTTTACCCGGACAGTCTGTATGAATCATTGATAGACTGGTTGGGGCGGCGGCATGGCTGGGAAGTGCAGCGTGAATGGATCGTAATGTGCCCGGGCGTGGTGCCCTCGCTGCATGCCGCTGTGATGGCTTTTGCCGAACCGGGGGACTCTGTCATCGTGCAGCCGCCGGTATATTTCCCTTTTTTCTCGGCTGTCACCAGGACCGGCAGACAGTTGGTCCATAACCCGCTGCGTCGAGGAAATAATCGCTATAGCATTGACTTCGACCATCTGGAACAATGCGCAGCGGGAGCCCGGTTGCTATTGTTATGTTCTCCGCATAATCCGGTCGGCAGGGTATGGAGCAAGCAGGAACTGGAAGATATTTTGGAGATCGCCAGGAAACACGATCTGGTGATATTCTCGGATGAAATCCACGCCGACCTGATCTACGCCGGGAATACCCATCATTCGCTTTCGATGCTGGCGGAAACGTTAGCCAAAAACCTGCCCAACATCATAACCGCCGTCGCGCCCAGCAAGACATTCAATATCCCCGGGCTGAATCTTTCCGCTCTCATCGTGCCCGATCCGGAATGCCGCAGAGCGCTTGTGCAGACATTCGAAGCCATGCATGTCAGCGCATCCAATCCTTTCAGTATTGTCGCGTTCGAAGCCGCCTATCGGGAAGGTGAAGCATGGCTGGACGAATTGCTGATTTATCTCCGTCAAACCCGGGATTACGTGGCGGAGTACCTGGCCACCCATCTTCAGGAAATCCGGCTTATCGAACCGGAGGGGACGTATTTGCTATGGCTTGATTGCAGCGCTTTGAAAGCCAGCTTGGGGGTAAACGATGCGCAACTCAGGCATTTCTTTATACATGAAGCTGGCGTGGGCATGAGCCCCGGCACGCTATTCGGCGAGGCTGGCAGCGGTTTCATGCGCATGAATATTGGCGCACCACGTCATATCATTAAAATGGCACTTGACGGTATCAGGGAAGCCGAACAGAGAGCAAGGCTAAGAACAACTCCGGCGTGACGGCATGCTGGAACTCAAATCGCACGCTTCCATCTTACTGGTCGCCCGGTAGCCTGTCTGGCCTGCAGGGAATCGGCTGCAACGTAACCGGCCGTTCATCTTTCGCCACTTCTTTGCCAATCGTGATGCTGTTGGTCTTTAATCCATCGTCTAGCATCCCGCCGCACGCCAGCCAGTTTGTGACTCATATTTTGTACTTGCATCATTGTCCCGATCCTGGGTATAGCGGTAACACTGATTGCAATCTGCCGGGGTTAACCTTAAACTGAAGCCGGTGGGTAGTCGATGTGCCGAGTTCGCTAGTGCCGCGCTTAGTGTCGTATGCTAATTAAAAAGGAGAAGGATCATGGCAGGAGATAGCATTTATCGAATAACGGAGATCGTCGGAACCAGCAAAGTATCCTGGGAGGACGCAGCCAAGAACGCTGTCAAGGCTGCATCAAAGACCCTCAGGGATTTAAGGGTGGCGGAAATAGCAAAGCTTGATATGGTTATTGAAAATGGTAAGGTGACCGCGTATCGCGCAAGAGTCAACCTGTCATTCAAATATGAAACCGAGGGTAAATAGCTCGATTTTGCGATAGTCCGAAATAAAAAAGGCGCGGGTGCGCCTTTTTTATTTCCTTGCTTTATTTGTCCAGCTTATAAAGCGGTGGCAGTTTCTTCCTCAAACTGAAGTTTCACCTTGCTATCTGCATCGATATCCACCGTCACTCTGCCACCGTTGGCAAGGCGTCCGAATAGCAACTCGTCTGCCAGGGCGCTGCGAATGGTGTCCTGAATAAGCCGAGCCATGGGGCGTGCGCCCATGAGAGGATCAGCGCCATTTTTGGCGAGATACTCCCTCAGCGCATCGGTGAATATCGCTTCCACTTTCTTGTCATGCAACTGCGCCTCAAGTTGCATCAGGAATTTATCCACGACGCGCAGGATCACATCTCTGTCCAGGGACGCAAAGGATATAATCGCATCCAGCCGATTGCGGAATTCCGGCGTGAACATGCGCTTGATGTCGCCCATTTCATCACCTGCCTGCGCCGCCTTGGTGAAGCCAATGGAAGTTCTGGTAAGCGATTCGGCTCCGGCATTGGTGGTCATGACAATCACCACATTGCGGAAATCCGCCTTGCGACCGTTGTTATCCGTCAGGGTCCCGTGATCCATCACCTGCAGCAGGATATTGAAAATGTCCGGATGTGCTTTCTCGATTTCATCCAATAACAGTACCGAGTAGGGTTGCTTGATGATGGCCTCGGTAAGCAACCCGCCCTGATCAAAACCAACATATCCGGGCGGTGCGCCAATCAGGCGTGACACCGCATGCCGTTCCATGTATTCAGACATGTCGAAGCGGTGCAAATGGATGCCTAATGCGTAGGCCAGCTGCCGTGCCACCTCTGTTTTGCCAACGCCGGTGGGACCGGAAAAAAGGAATGAACCGACTGGCTTTTGCGGATTACCCAAGCCGCTTCTCGCCATCTTGATTGCCGCAGTCAGCGCATTGATGGCCCTGTCCTGCCCGAATACCACTGTTTTCAAGTCACGATCCAGCGTTTTTAGTGTATTGCGATCATCGCTGGAGACATTTTGCGCCGGAATACGTGCAATTTTGGCGATAATATCCTCGATTTCATGCTTGCTGATAACCTTGCGTTGCTTGGATTTGGGCAGGATACGCTGTGCCGCGCCGGCTTCGTCAATCACGTCTATCGCCTTGTCCGGCAGATGACGGTCGTTGATGAAGCGAGCCGACAATTCCGCCGCGGTGGTGAGCGCAATGGCCGTGTATTTGACGCCATGATGTGCCTCGTAGCGGGGTTTTAGGCCGCGCAGGATGGCCACGGTTTCCTCCACGCTCGGCTCGAGCACATCGATTTTCTGAAAGCGGCGCGATAGGGCGTGATCCTTTTCGAAAATCCCGCGGTATTCGCTGTAGGTCGTGGCGCCGATGCACTTCAGCTGGCCAGTGTTAAGTATTGGTTTAAGGAGATTAGAGGCATCCAGCGTACCCCCGGAGGCCGCTCCCGCACCGATTAGCGTGTGGATTTCATCAATGAACAGGATGGCGTTGGAACTGTCCAGCAATTGCTTCAATACCGCCTTCAGGCGCTGCTCGAAATCACCGCGGTACTTGGTCCCCGCTAACAGCGCTCCCATGTCCAGAGCATAAACCTGATGGTGCGAAAGAACCTCGGGAACGTCATTCTCGATGATTCGGCGTGCCAGCCCTTCAGCGATAGCCGTTTTGCCGACGCCTGCCTCACCCACCAGCAAGGGATTGTTCTTGCGACGGCGGCACAATGTCTGTATCAGGCGTTCCAATTCTTTTTCCCGCCCGATCAGTGGATCGATCTTCCCCGCAAGCGCCTGTGTATTCAGATTGACAGCGTAGCTTTCCAATGCGCCGCCGGAGCCCAATTCCTGGTCGGTATCACCCTCGCTTTCGGTTTTGGCGCTGCTGCCCTGCGGCACCTTACTGATGCCGTGGGAAATATAATTCACGACATCGAGTCGGGTAACTCCCTTCTGGTGCAGAAAATAAACTGCGTGGGAGTCCTTCTCGCCGAATATGGCGACCAGTACGTTAGCACCGGTAACTTCTTTTTTTCCGGAGGATTGGACATGCAGGATCGCGCGCTGGATCACACGCTGAAAACCAAGCGTAGGCTGGGTATCCACCTCTCCGCTGCCACCCACTGTTGGGGTGTTCTCGGTGACGTGCTCTGCCAGCAGTTTGCGCAAATCATCAATATCAACCGAGCATGCTCGCAGCACTTCGGCGGCGGTGGGGTTGTCGAGCATGGCGAGCAGCAAGTGCTCTACCGTGATAAATTCGTGGCGTTTTTGTCGCGACTCGACGAACGCCATGTGTAAACTAACCTCCAGCTCTTGAGCAATCATTTCAGGTCTCCTCCATCACGCATCTCAGCGGATGTTGATGCTGCCTTGCAAATGTGACCACCTGTTCAACCTTGGCGGTAGCCACATCGTTGGGATATACCCCACACACACCTGCTCCGTCCATATGAACTTTGAGCATGATTTGCGTTGCCTGTTCACGATTCATTGAAAAAAAAGTCTGCAATACAGCCACCACGAAATCCATGGGTGTGAAATCATCATTCAGCAAAAGCACTTTAAACATTGGCGGCGGCTTGAGTTTACTCTTTTTAGCCTCCAGTATAACGTCTCCATGATCTCCGTTTTCCATCATTTTCCATCTCACTGTTCATCAGTTAGACCACAAATATAACCGAATGAGCTCCTGTTCACATATTTGATGATTACACCGAAATATTCAAGTCCCTTGCGAAAATTATTCTATTGCAATTTTATAAAATAAGTGCACGACTACTTGACTTGAACACCGGATTTGCGTAAAACGGCTCTTGGCGTTTGGCTTCAAGTTCTCTGCAGTACCGGTTACAGCCGTTTTGCGGTCTTGAAACTCAAACAGTATTCGGGTTTCCGGCCCGGTTTTTT
>JBOIFK010000113.1:0-3122 GCA_050741585.1 Nitrosospira sp. | reverse complement strand
GTTGCCGCTGCACTGCCTGCCGCACAGCAAAGGGACTGGCGCGCCCGCTATCGTTCTGTGTCAGGCGTTGCAGGCGTTCCTGCATTACCGGGCTGTGTATGCGTGGTGAGTCACGGCGCTCCTGCCTTGCCTTGGCAGCGGCATCCAAACTCTCCCGTATCGCGCTTTCTCCCTGGTTCAGGCCTTGTCCGAGGATCGACACCTCCTTCAATTTCTGCACGGAGAACGCCAACCAGTTTTTGATCTCGCTATCCAGCCGGGTTTCCAGCTCAAGATCCACCGGGCAATGCAAGAGCGAACAACTGGGCGCGATCCACAACCTCTCGCCCAGGATTGACTGTGCCCGCGACAGAGTCGAAAATGCCTGCGCAAGATCAGCGCGCCATACATTGCGTCCATCAATGATCCCCAATGACAGCACCCTGTCAGCCGGATAACCATCGAGAAAAATATCGAGCTGATGCGGTGCGCGGCACAAATCGATATGCAATCCATTCACCGGCAGTTTTTTCAAGCGAGCAGCATGGTTATCCACCGCTTCAAAATAGGTTGTCAGCAGCAACTTTGGCAGCTTCGTCCCCGCCCCGTTCAAGGCAGTGTATGCCTGGTCCAGGCTGTTCGCCCAGCTTTCATCCAGATCAAGCGTCAACAATGGTTCGTCAATTTGCACCCATTCCACGCCAAGAGTTGCGAGCCGGGCCAGAATTTCGCGATAAACCGGCAGCAGGCGCGTTAACAAATCAAGCCGATTGAAGCCGGACTCCGTCTCTTTGCCGAGATATAGATAGGTAAGCGGTCCGATCAACACAACCTTGGGCGAGATGCCAAGCGCCGTGGCTTCAGCCACTTCCCTGAAGAGTTGCGACGAAGCGATGTGGAATTTCGTGCCTGCATCGAATTCCGGCACAATGTAGTGATAATTGGTATCGAACCACTTTGTCATTTCCATCGCCGGTTGATCTGGCGTTCCACGTGCCATCGCAAAATACAAATCCAGGCCCATTTCACCGCTGCCAGCATTAAATCGCGCAGGCGCTGCGCCAAGCAGTGCTGTCATGTTTAGCATCTGATCGTAGAATGCAAAATCACCAACCGGAATTAGGTCAATGCCCGCTTCATGTTGCAAAATCCAGTGTTTCTTCCGCAATTCCACCGCGGCGGTTTGCAACCGTTCTTCGTTAATTTCGCCACGCCAGTGAGCTTCAAGCGCCTTTTTCAGTTCTCTGTGCGCGCCGATGCGTGGAAAGCCCAGGTTATGTGTCAGTGCCATATTCGTCCTCCGCGATTGCTTCCTAGTTGCTGAATATTATGATTGTGTGGCAGACTGCAATATGAATCAAATGAAATTTTATAAAAAATTAATGAATGCCATTCATAATCATGCTTGAACTACGTCATCTCCGCACGCTTGCGGCGCTGCATGAAACCGGCAGCGTGTCACGTGCTGCCAAGCGCGTGCATCTTACCCAGTCTGCGTTGTCCCATCAGATCAAAGCGCTGCAAGGCCATTATGGGTTGCCGGTCATACAGCGGCGGGGACAGTCCATCGAACTCACCGATGCCGGGAAATACCTGGTCGTGCTTGCCGAAAAAGTACTGCAGGAAATTCAGGCAACCGAACGGGACCTTGCGAAAGTCTCGCAGCAAGCATCGGGGAGTTTGCGCATCGCGCTAGAATGCCATACCTGTTTCGATTGGCTAATGCCGCTCATGGACGAATTCCGTCTGCACTGGCCGGACGTGGAACTGGACCTGGTTTCCGGATTCCATAGCGATCCTGTCCAACTCCTGGAAGAAGGGGAAGCGGATGTGGTGATTGGATCGGAACATAAACGGCAGCGCGGTATTGCCCATCATCCATTATTTCGGTTCGAAATTCTCGCAGTACTGGCGCCGGAGCATCCTCTGCGCGCAAAACGGATACTGCATGCGGCAGACTTCGCCGATGTGACGCTCATTACCTATCCGGTGCCGGAAGATCGTATTGATCTGATTTTTAACGTGCTAAAACCCGCCGACATCCATCCGGAACGGCGCACGGCGGAGTTGACGGTCGCCATTCTGCAACTGGTCGCCAGCCGGCGCGGAGTCGCAGCCCTGCCCAGCTGGGGTATCAAGAATTACGTGGATCACGACTATGTGATTGCCCGCCGTATCGGCGCGAACGGACTATGGAGCGACCTGTATGCATCCACGCTTAAAGAAGCGGCGCCTCGCCCTTATCTGCGTGACTTCCTGGAAACCGCAAGGAATACCTGTTTTGCTACCCTGGATGGAATCATTCCATTGGAATGAAAGCGCTCTGACGAGACCGAGAGGAAGGAAAGCCGACGCAAAGAAATAACAATTTGGAGAATCATCCGGTGGGCAAACGAAACATCGTTTGCCCACCGTGGACGAATTGATTAGTGCAAGGTAACGGCTGGCTCGTTCTCGTTCTCGCAGGCGAGGTTTGAGCAGTAATTCTCGTAGATGCCATCGAGAAAACCCCATAACGCTTCACATGCCCGAGTCGTCGCTGCCAGCACTTCAGCCTGCTTCTCCGGGGTATCGGCAAAGCGCTCAATCAGCGCCCATTCCGCTTGCGAGTGATGCACGTCGGCTTCCTGATGCACCGTGAAGAATTCGTAGCTGTCCGGGTCGTTCATTCCGTAAAATCTGGCCAGACCGTCAATCTTTACCGCGGCAATTGCCGGTACCTGGGATTCAAATGCATGCATTGCCGCAAGACCCGCATAGAACGGCTGGTTCAGGCAGATGTCCCGGAATGTCGATACCAGCCTGGCTGTGCCAGGCAAAGCCGTTGCGCCAGCCAGGCTCTTGTCGCTTGAACCCAGGGCCAGGGCAAAAGTCTTCCACAAGGCAGGGTGGTTCTTTTCTCCATGCTCTTCGCTGATCAGATTCTTCAATACTTCCTGCCGTACGCTGATGTCGCCGCTATTGTTCTCAGTATGAAGATGCGGCGTGTTGAAATGCACCGCACTCAAATAGGTCGGCTCCGCCAGTACATTATGAAAATATTGTTCGGCGTAGTGGCGTAACTGCTCTCTCGATAGCTTGCCTTCCGTCCAGGCAATATAAAAAGGATGCTTCAGCAGATGCCTGCCCTCAATGAGGGCGTT
>JBOIFK010000112.1:0-3779 GCA_050741585.1 Nitrosospira sp. | reverse complement strand
GTCAAATCCCTGCTGGCTAAATATTGTCATGACGATGGGCTGGTGTAATCAGCTTAGGGCCTGTTAACACTTATTTACACCCGCGTTGCTACACAAAAAGCGCGGAGGCAAGGCGCGAAGCGCAGGCCATAGTGGGCTATGGCCAAGCTTTGCAACGCGGTATCCGCGTTTTTTGTGCGCAACCCGGAGGGACGGGACGGATTTCATCCAGCCCTTCGTTACTCGCCGCTTACGGAGGCACGCTCCGCCGCGCGGCTCATGCCTCGTGCCGGATGAAATCCGTCGCCGTCGCGGGTGCAAAATAAGGTTAAGAGGCCCTAGCAGCCTGCCGTAAACAGCTTTATGAATATGCGCTATCGTGGTCCGATTGTTATCACCTGGATTTCTGTATCCTGCAAGAGCGTATAATCCCGCATTTTCCATGGATCGCGTTTAAACCCGAGTCCAACAGTCCATCGCCTATTTTCCAATTTAACACCATGGTCCGAAACAACGCTTTTCACCACTTGATTCCTACTCCTCCGGCAGGTTCGCTGCATGGCGTCCCACTGCCGGACCCAGGTTAATGTCAGTTCTCGCCTGGATCATTGCCACCACGTTGTTTGGCGGCACATTAAGCGTGCTGTTTGCCGCCGTGCTGACACTCAATACACGCGCCTCGTGGGTGCAAATGCTGATTTCATATGCCATCGGCGCGCTCCTTGGAGCTGCCTTTCTCAACGCGCTGCCGGAAGCGCTCGAGCTTTCGAGGAATCCGGCGCAGATGACCGCCACAGTGCTGTTTGGCATCCTGTTATTCTTCATTCTGGAAAAGCTGGTATTGTGGCGCCACTGTCATGTAGAAGAATGTGAGGTCCACGATCCTCTGCATGGCGTGGCCATTGTTGCGGCTGCGGCTCCGAGTCATCACGACAATGGGCGCAGCGGCTTGATGATCATGCTGGGCGATACGTTCCATAACTTTGTCGATGGCATACTCATAGCAGCAGCATTCATGGCGGATGTGCAACTGGGCATCGTCACTTCCATCGCCATCATCGCCCATGAAATTCCACAGGAAGCCGGTGACTTTCTGATTCTGCTCAATTCCGGCTATACTCGCCGGCAGGCGCTGCTTTTTAATCTCTTATCCAGCATTGCCACCCTCATTGGCGGCATGTTGACCTACTTCATGTTGCAAGACATGAACCATCTCATTCCCTCACTGCTGGGACTGGCTGCAGCCAGCATGATTTATGTCGCAATGTCCGACTTGATCCCCGGCCTGCACAAACGCCCTGAAATCGGAGCGACCATTCAGCAGGTTGCGCTCATCACGCTGGGCATCAGCTCGATCTGGCTGGCTGGCAGTCTGTTCGCTCATCCCGCGTGATCTTTCCAAAATCGCACAGAAATCGCTAAACCTAGATCTCGTTTTCATACGCGGAGGGCGCATCGCTTCCGATTTTTTATTTCATCCGTCACCTATTTTAGTATCCCATGCCATCTCTCAAACACGTGTCCCCCAAAGTCGGCTTTGTCTCGCTCGGTTGCCCCAAGGCACTGGTGGATTCCGAGCAAATCCTGACTCAGCTGCGCGCCGAGGGCTATGACATTTCCCCCTCCTACGAGGATGCCGACCTGGTGGTTATCAACACCTGCGGCTTCATCGACAGCGCGGTGGAGGAGTCGCTGGACGCCATCGGCGAAGCATTGGCGGAAAACGGCAAGGTTATCGTTACCGGCTGCCTTGGTGCCAAGGATGGCGGCGATGTGGTCAAGCACGCCCACCCGCAGGTGCTCGCAGTCACCGGTCCCCATGCCCTGCCGGAAGTCATGGCGGCGGTACACATGCACCTTCCTCAACCGCACGATCCCTATACCAGCCTGATCCCGCCACAGGGAATACGGCTCACACCGAGGCATTATGCCTACGTCAAAATCTCCGAAGGCTGCAATCATCGTTGCACTTTCTGCATCATTCCCTCCATGCGTGGCGATTTGGTCAGCCGCCCGGTTAATCAAGTCATGCAGGAGGCGGAAAATCTGGTCAACGCCGGTGTCAGGGAATTGCTTGTCATTTCGCAGGACACCAGTGCCTATGGCGTCGACGTGAAATATCGCACCGGCTTCTGGCAAGGCAGGCCGCTCAAGACCCGTATGACCGAACTGGTGGGAGCCTTGGGGGAATTCGGCGTCTGGGTGCGGTTGCACTACGTCTATCCCTATCCGCATGTTGATGAAGTGATACCGCTGATGGCCGAGGGGAAAATTCTGCCGTATCTGGATGTCCCATTTCAGCACGCCAGTCCACGTGTTCTGAAGGCAATGAAACGTCCTGCCAGTTCTGAGAATAATCTGGCGCGCATTGGACGGTGGCGTGAAATATGCCCGGATATCACGCTGCGCAGCACCTTCATCGTAGGCTTTCCCGGGGAGACTGAAGCAGAGTTTGAGCAACTCCTGGAATTCCTCCAGGAAGCACAATTGGACCGCGTCGGCTGCTTCGCCTACTCACCGGTGGAGGGTGCGGCAGCGAACGCACTATCCGATCATGTTCCGGAAGAGATAAAAGAAGAACGCCGTGCCCGCTTCATGGCGGTGCAGGAAAAAATCAGTACTGCCCGCCTTACCCGGAAAATCGGAAAACGCATGACCGTACTGGTGGATGAAATTCAGGAATACAAGGCCATCGCTCGTAGCAGCGCCGATGCGCCCGAGATTGATGGTGTGGTTTACATTGATAATGCAAAGATGCTGAAACCCGGCGAGTTTGTCGCTGTCGAAATTACCGGCTCTGATGCGCATGACTTACTGGCAAAAACAGTAGCTGAATAATCGTGTCGCGTGGCTGTCCGCGTTGTTCAATAGGGCATCATGCGCATTGATCGTGGTGAACACATCAGTTTACGTATGGAGCACATACAAAGCGGTTTCGATCAACACGGAGCCAACGAAATCAGATCCGATTAATTACCTGGCTTAACCTATTAAATCCCACGGGAGATTGAATTGAAAAAGATCCTTGCTATTGCCCTGAGTTTTATCACCGTTGCTGCGATGGCAAATGAGGTTGATAAGCGCCAGGTTCTATCCATTACCGAAATTCAGCGAAACCACGTGCTCACGGAAATGCGCGCCTTTCTAGCGGGAACACAGGGTATCCTGGATGCGCTTTTAAGGGAAGATATGGCGGCGGTGGCCCGGCTCGCTCGTCCGCTTGGCATGAGCATGGCGCACAAGGGTGAAGATCATCTCAAGGAAGTTCTGCCGAAGGACTTCATGCATCTTGGCATGTCGGTCCATAAGGATTTCGATCAGATAGCTGCTGATGCGGAGTCCTTGAGAGATCCCAAGCATACGCTTCGGCAATTGAGCGAATCCATGAAAAAGTGCGTTGCGTGTCACGCCGATTATCAGATTCGCATTAAGGAACGGCCCGCCAGGTTGGGGAGCGCGCAACCCTCAGGACATCAACATTAGCAAACTTAATTGCCCCAATTGCTCCAAGTGCCACGCGGCATTCGAAGAATTATTTGATCGAGATCGCTCAAGCGACGAAATTTTGGCACCGCGGGAGTTCGCTTGCTTGTTAGCAAAAAAGCTCGGTCAATTGCAATAGTGACTTGCGGGGAGTGGGAAGCCTTGCGGATACACGGTACGACGCAGATCCGGTTGCAACCAATGCAAGACGCGTACCAGCAACGTATCGGCCGGGAAGCGATAACGGACGCAAACCAAGACAGAAAGAAAAAAATAATCAGGATCGGAGTAACATTTCATATCTGAGAATATTACCC
>JBOIFK010000111.1:0-3263 GCA_050741585.1 Nitrosospira sp. | reverse complement strand
CTGTCTGCCCGTGACTAGAGCGCGGGAGGCATAAAATGAAACGCATGCTATTTAACGCGACACAGCCGGAAGAACTCCGTGTCGCCATTGTTGATGGTCAGAAACTTATTGATCTCGACATTGAATCCGCCGGCAAGGAACAACGCAAGAGCAACATCTACAAAGCAGTCATTACCCGTCTTGAGCCCAGTCTCGAAGCCGCTTTTGTTGAGTATGGCGGCGAACGTCACGGTTTTCTGCCGTTCAAGGAAATTTCACGCTCCTATTTCAAGGAAAATACCGACCTGGCCCGGCTCCGCGCGCAGGACGCCCTCCATGAGGGCCAGGAACTCATTGTTCAGGTAGATAAAGACGAACGCGGGACCAAGGGAGCAGCACTCACCACCTATATTTCGCTGGCGGGACGCCATCTGGTCCTGATGCCCAACAATCCGCGCGGTGGCGGTGTTTCACGCCGCATTGAAGGTGAAGACCGGGCGGAGCTGCGGGATGTCATGTCACAACTGAACGTCCCTTCAGGCATGAGCATAATCGCCCGTACCGCCGGAATAGGCCGCAGCGAAGAAGAATTGCAGTGGGATCTCAACTATCTGCTGCAGCTGTGGCGTGCCATTGAAGATGCTTCCAAAAATCAAAGTGGCGCCTTCCTCATTTATCAGGAAAGCAGCCTGGTAATCCGCGCTATCCGCGATTATTTCCATCAGGAAATCGGCGAAATCCTGATTGATACTGAAAGCATCTACGAGCAGGCGTGCCAGTTTATGAGTCATGTCATGCCCGCCAATGTCAGCCGCGTCAAACTCTATCGTGACGATGTACCGTTATTTTCGCGTTTCCAGATTGAGCACCAGATTGAGACTGCCTATTCTCGTCAGGTCACGTTGCCTTCGGGCGGCGCCATCGTTATCGACCACACCGAAGCGCTGGTGTCGGTTGACGTAAACTCGGCGCGTGCCACACGGGGTTCCGATATCGAGCAGACTGCGCTCAACACCAACCTGGAAGCCGCTGATGAAATCGCACGGCAATTGCGCCTGCGTGACTTGGGCGGGCTTGTGGTCATCGACTTTATCGACATGGAAATCACTCGCAACCAGCGTGAGGTGGAAAATCGCCTGCATGACTCATTACGTTATGATCGTGCGCGCGTGCAGATGGGCAAGATTTCCCGTTTCGGGCTGCTGGAATTGTCGCGCCAGCGCTTGCGTCCCTCGCTGGGCGAGAGCAGCTATATTTCGTGCCCTCGCTGCCATGGCACCGGTCACATCCGCGGCACGGATTCCTCCGCATTGCATATCCTCCGGATCATCCAGGAAGAAGCCATGAAGGAGAATACTTCCATACTTCACGCCCAGGTGCCGGTTGATGTCGCCACCTACCTGCTGAACGAGAAACGTGCAGAAATCCATGCCATTGAAGCGCGACTGAAAGTCAACGTGGTATTGATCCCAAATATTTATCTGGAGACGCCGAACTACAGTATCACACGTCTGCGCCATGATGATGTGAAACTTGGTGAAGTACAAACAAGCTACCAGATGGTGGAAAAACCGGCCCAGGAAATTATCATGCCGTTAACTGCGCAGGAAACCAAACCGGCACGGCAGCAAGCAGTTGTGCGTGGCATCACGCCATCGCAACCCGCTCCGATACGTGAACAAAAACGGCAATACGAACCCGAACAGACTTCCTTCCTGGATAAGATATTCGGCTGGTTCAAGCAGATGAGTGGTGACGAAAGGAAAGTACCGCCGGAACAGGTCTCGACCAGCCCGCAGCGGCCAGAGCGCGGACGTGCACGACGTGATCATCGTGGCCGCGAAGGACGCGACACCGAGTATCATGAAAAAACATCCCGGGGGCAACGCGGACGTGACGATCGCATTGAGCGAGGCAGCGAAGCCAGCGGTGTCCTGAGCCAGCCCCGGGAAGGCTCGTCTCAGCGTCCCGATCACATCGAGCCAAAACACCAGGTTGATAGACCCGCTCAAAAGAAGCAGCCGCGTCCACCGCGTGAGGAAAGAATTCGGGCGGAAACCAAGTTACCTGCAGGTGAAGAGCATCCGGCAACTGAAGATTTCCCTCCGCAGAGTGAAGATGGTGGGCGCCGCCGACGTCGTGGCGGAAGACAGCGTGACCGGGGCGAGCGCGCGGACCGCACTCCGCGTGAAGGCAAACAGGCTGCTGCGCGAGATTCCCATCCGCAAGAACCAGCCAGCCCGGTTGTCCCGCATGAGGAAAGCCTCAAACCGGAGGCCCCCACTCCTGCGCCGGTCCAGGAAACGCCAGCCCTCATTCTTACCTCTGCATCCTTGCAGGCGGCAGAGATCCTCTCAGAATCGGAGACCGCTCCTCATCCCGCATCCCGGCATACCGAGCAAGCTGCGCCAGAAGCGCCGGCAGAACCATCGGAAGCTGCCAAGAAACCCGTATTGACTGAGTCCAAGGCTGAGTCAGGCAAGCCGCAGCCCGTTCAGGAGGGCCTGGTGGAGTTCGCCGCTGCGCCCGCCTCTGTCACAGCGGCAGAACCCTTCCCGGAGGAAATGTCTGAAACACCGAATGGGGTTCCGGCAGCAGCACTGGAATCAATCGCCGAACCTGGACAGCCAGAACCCAGGCAAATCCAACCGCCAGCTATCGTCGAACCGGTGATTGAGTCACCGGACCTGGTCGCAAGCGGGTTGATCATGATCGAGACCGTTCCAGAGAAAATAAAACCGATTGAAATCGATGCAGCGGGAGAATCAGCGTTACCCGAGCGGCGGCGGAAAAGACCCTCTCCGGCACCGGTAGTGGAACATAATGAACCGTTGGTACAGATCGAGACGCACAAATAAAAAGTATCCCACCGCAATAAAAAAAGGCGGGGGAATCGCTCCCCCCCTTTCTTTTTATGTCTCACCGGGCATTCGCCTGCGCCATGTAACATTCCGTTATTTTTTGTTGCGAATGCGGTTAAGCAGCCCCTGCCCCGCCTCCTCTACCATATTCAGAACCTGTTCAAAGCCCTGGTGCCCGCCAAAATAGGGATCCGGAACCTCTTTAACCCCTTCAGAGAACCTTGCACTGTACTGCATTAACAGTCCAAGTTTATGGCTGTATTGCGCCGGGCATTCTCGCTCGAGTATCGCGAGATTGCCTCGGTCCATCGCCAGGATATAATGAAAAACCTCGAAATCCCTTTCATGCACCCGTCGGGCACGTAACCCTCTGGTGTCATAACCACGACGTCCCGCCGCTTTCTGCGCCCTTCCATCCGGCGG
>JBOIFK010000110.1:0-14265 GCA_050741585.1 Nitrosospira sp. | reverse complement strand
CCCGTGCCCGCCGCGCCACCCGCGCCTGCTGCATCGCCCGTGCCCGCCGCGCCACCCGCGTCCACCGCACCACCCGCGTCCGCCGCACCACCCGAGTCCGCCGCATCACCCGAGTCCGCCGCACCTGCTGAGCCGAAAGTGGAAGAGACGGCGCCTGCCGAGGCACCGATCGAATTGATAGAAGGCGGACTGGTTGCCCAGCTATTCGACTTGATCGGAAACCAGCTGGACGAGGCGGTCGTGGATCAGTTCAGGCTAACCATGCGTATGCTTCGTGAGGTCGGAACGGTGGTCCCATGGTGGCAGTATAACCTGGGCATGCCGGAATGGCGGGCCGTGCTAATCGATGCCTTGCTGGAGGTTGCGATCATCCTTGCGGGTGCGCTATTCGCGGAGTGGCTGCTGCGGCGCGTGCTTGCGCGGCCTCGCAGGCTGATCGAGCAAAGAGCGGCGGCTCGTCAGGCCGCAATTGACCGGAGTAAGGAAGAAGCGGCCCACAAGGCGACGCAGGCAGCGAATCTTCCCGCCGAGCCCAACGCGGCCGTGGATCGCCAATGGAGCCTGCTGCGCCGTCTTCCGCTTGCGCTGATGCACTGGCTGCTCGACGTGATTCCACTAGCCGCTTTTTTGGGGGTGGCCACAGGGCTGCTGGATACATTCGGCGGGCAGGCGACAATATTCTACAACGCGACGATGCCCATCATCGAGGCTTACACAATCACTCGCATCGTGCTGAGTGTGGTTCATCTCTTGGCATCTCCACTCGGGCAGGGCCTGCGGCTGATGCACATCAGCGACGCCGCGGCGAGTTATCTGAATCGCTGGATACGGCGGATAGTCGTCCTGGCGATGTTCGGCACCGCTCTCGCCGATATCTCGTTGCAGATGGGAGGACGCCTCAACACTTATCAGGCGCTTTCCAAACTGGTGGGGATGGCGGTTCATATCATGTTGCTGATTATGGTTTTCCGCAGCCGCAAAGCGACCGCGGCGGCGATACGCGGGAAGGGAGGGAATCGCCAGGGGTTGTTCGGGGTGCGCGGGATGCTTGCCGATATCTGGCCCTTTATCGCAACTGTCGGGATACTTGCGATGTGGCTGCTGTGGTCGATGGAGGGGGGGAGCAGTTTTCAGCGCATGCCCTATGTCTTTGCGTGGTCGGTGGTTGCCATTGTCGGTGTCAGCCTGGTGTCTATTCTCGTTCTGGGGGCGATCGACCGTGCTTTCATTGCCGATCGCGAAAATGTCCCGGAGCAGGCCGGGCGGTTGAGGCCTTTCCCTCCGGAGGAGGGCGCGAAAAGCGTCTATCACATTCTGACGCATCACGCGGCCTCTTTCCTGATTGCCATCGCCGCCTTTATCGTATTGCTGCAGGTCAGGGGCGTTGATGCGCTCTCGTGGTTCGGAAGCGGGTCGGTGGGCCGCCGTCTGGCGTCGGCGGTCGCCACGATTGCGGTCACGTGCGCATTGGCGGTCGTCGCATGGGAAGTTCTCAACGCGGCAATACGCCGCCGTTTGAACCGGTGGACCGAGGGCGGTTATGCTTCCCGCGCCGCGCGGCTGAGAACCTTGATGCCTCTGTTGCGCGCCACGCTGCTTTTCCTCATCGCTGTCATCGTTTTATTCGCCGCGCTGCATCAACTGGGCATTAGCATCACACCCCTGCTGGCGGGGGCAGGCATTATCGGCATCGCACTAGGCTTCGGTTCTCAAAAACTGGTGCAGGATCTCATCACTGGCCTTTTCCTGTTGATGGAGAACGCTATCCAGGTAGGAGACTTCATTACGGTTGCGAATGTCTCGGGCTCGGTCGAACACCTATCGATCCGTACCGTCTGGCTGCGCGCTCCCGATGGCGCATTGCATATCGTGCCCTTCAGCTCCGTCTCCACTGTCACCAATGTCAACCGCGGCATCGGGAATGCTTCCATCAAGGTCAGTGTCAGGGCCGATTCGGACGTCGAAAAGGTGTTCGCCGCTATTCGAAGCGTGGGCCAGGATATGCGGGATGATCCGCAACTGACAGATCTGATTTTGGACGATCCGGACATTTGGGGAGTGGATCAGGTCGATGGCTCGATGATTACTATCCTTGGGCAAATCCGCACGCTGGATACGGGCCGGTGGCCGGTGCAGCGCGGTTTCAATCGGCGAATCCTGCAGCGCTTCCGCGAATGGGGCATTCAGTTCGTTAATCCCCAGGAAACGAAGGTCGTGCCACAAGAGTCCTTTCCGACAACCCCGGCACCACCGGCTTCTCCATAAAGGATGAGGTACGGCATTCCGCAACGGAACAACACCATGGCACCCTAAAACAGATGGAGCGACCGGCTGTTCCATGGATCACATCAGGAATAATGAAGGTTACACCGGCTCGGTAATATTTTGCCGGTTCTCTCAATTTAGCGGCTTATGTAGAATGGGTAAGGAAAGCGTAACCCGTCAAATCCCACAATGTCGATTACCCGGCCGCTGCCGGCGCATCAAGACAGCGTAGTCGCGCAGCTTGCCGGATTGCTTCCGGGAGGTGTGAAACAAGCCGAATGATGGGTTGCGCTTCGTTCCACTCATCCTGCCGGAAATCGTATAGCATATGAAACCTCTATGAAAAAGACATTCCTGCTCCTCATTGCCTTGATCATCCCTGCGTTTGGGGCCATGGCGCATGCGCCTGCCCACAACCACGCCAAAGACGCCAACGGACCCAACGACATGAAGGAGTTGAGATTGGGCACGGTCCATTTTCCGACCTCGGCTGAATCCGAAAAGACACAGACTTTCTTCCTGCGCGGGGTGGCCGCGCTTCACTCGTTTACATACGACCTGGCGCTGAAGGCATTTCGCAAGTCCACCGAAATTGAACCGGATTTCATGATGGGTTACTGGGGCGAGGTGATGGCTTACAACCAGACGTTGTGGGGGCAGCAGGATACCGAGGCCGCACGAAAAGTGCTCGCAAAAATCAAGGACACGCCGAAACTGACCCCAAAGGAGCGCGCCTATCTGCACGCGGTGAGAATATTATATGGCGAGGGCGATAAGGCCATGCGCGATAGGGCCTACGCGGCGGCCATGGAAGAGATCCACCGGGCGTACCCGGACGACCTGGAGGCCGCATCCTTTTTTGCGCTGGCCCTCCTTGGGAGCGTACGGTCGGAAGACCCTGCCGGTTTGCGCACCCGGGTGCGGGCAGGCGCGATCGCACTGGAAGTTGCCCGAAAAAAACCTGATCACCCCGGTGCCGTGCATTATATCCTGCATGCGTTTGATGATCCCGACCACGCCATCCTGGCACTTCCGGCGGCACGGCGCTATCCCGGCGTCGCGCCTGACGCGCCCCATGCCCTGCACATGCCATCTCACGTCTTCCTGCAACTGGGGATGTGGCCGGAGACCGCCTCGACGCTGGAGCAGTCATGGGCGCATGAGAAGGATCTTCCCGTCAGCAAACGCGACTATCACAGCCTTTACTGGCTGAATTATGTCTATCTGCAGCAGGGCCGCTATGGCAAGGCGGAAAAATTGCTTCCCCTGATACAGAAAAGCCTGGCCGAGAGCCCTAAAGGCGACCGCGCCTTCCTGGGTTACGCAACGTTTGTCTATACCAGCATGGCTGCCGCTTTCATGGTTGAAACCGGACGTTGGGACCTGGCCGCAAAGCTGATTGATCCGCTTCAGAAGGAGACGGCACAATTCATTGATGCCGTCGAGGGAAGTCCCGGCCCGTACCAGGGGCTGGCCAAGTACATCAAGGCACTATGGATATTCACGCGTGGTATGGCGGCAGCACAGAAGGGCGCGCCGGACGCCCAAAAGAGCGTCGATGCGTTGCAGGCGATGGAGCAGCGAGCCGGCACAGGAGACTTGCCCAGTATCGGTCTGCCTTTGGCGAAGATGCTGGAGATACAAAGGCTGGAGATCGCCGCCGTGGCAAGTGTCTCAAAAGGCAAACTGGACGAAGCCATTAAGAGCATGGAGCAAGCCACTGCCGTGGAACAATCGTTGCCGCCCCTGCCGGGCCCGCCGCCACTGATCAAGCCATCCCACGAATTATTTGGTGAAATCCTCCTGCAGGCGGATCGTCCCGCAGACGCCGGGAAGCAGTTCGGGACGGCGCTTCTCCGACATACAAACCGGGCGCGTTCGCTGCTGGGCGCCGCGCGCGCCGCCGCGGGGCAGGGGAATCGCGAGGGTGCGATCAACGGCTATTCCCGGTTCCTGCACCAGTGGGAACAGGGCGACAGGGAACTGCCGGAGCTGCAGGAAGCCCGGGATTACCTGAAGGCCAACGCCCGTCAGGAATGAAAAGAAGCCAGGCTATTATCCAACTATCCCTTCAATCTGGATGCGCCGTGGCGAGCGGTGGCGCGGGCAGCCTGGTTCCGCCAGAATGAGAAAAATTTGAGCGTGGCGGTGATTTTCCAGCGCCAGCCTGGTCTAATAGACGCTGACGATTCCCGGTGAAGCGCAATTGATCCTTTATGGCGGGCAGCCGAGTTGGATTCCGGCATGCCGGGACAGAACGGGAGCCTTCGTGAAACGTATTGAATTGATTTACCTTGTTCTTCTCATGCTCGGGCCGGTCTTCGCCGGTTCGGTATGGGCGCAGGATGGAGGCGGAGATTCCGGCGGGGGTGGCGACCATGGCGGGGGAGGCCACCACGGAGGAGGGCACCATGGAGGGGGCCACCATGGAGGAGGTCATCATGGTGGAGGCCACCATCACCATGGCGGACATCATCACCATGGGACAATCGGTTTCTACAGCGTCGGCGGCTTTTATCCCGGCTTTGGTTTCGGTGGATATGGCCTTGGCCTGGGCTATGGCTATGGAGGATTCGGCTATGGCGGTTACGGTTTCGGAATGCCTTACTATCCGCCTTATTACGCATATCCCCCGGTCGTTGCCGTGCCGTCGGCGCCGCCAGTGTATATCCAGCAGCAACAGCAACAGCAGCAGCAGCAGGCAGTGGCGCCCTCACCCCTGCCGCCACAGACCAACTACTGGCACTATTGCCGGAATCCGGAAGGATACTATCCGTACGTAAAAAAATGCCCTGATGGCTGGCTGCAGGTGGCTCCCCAGCCCCTTCAATAATTTAGAGGACAAGTCTTGTTAAAAATCCGCATACCAGGCTCCTTGTTGATGTTGTCTCTGCTGGCCTCGTGCGCGAGCATGCCCGGCGGCCCCAGCGTAATGGCCTTGCCGGGTTCCGGCAAAACCTTCGACCAGTTTCGTGGAGACGATTCCTACTGCAAGCAATATGCCAGCGAACAGGTTGAGGGAACGACGCCGAACCGGGCTTCCATCACCAGTGGCGCGGGAACTGCCGCCATCGGCACAGGAGTCGGCGCGGCTGCAGGAGGCGCTTTCGCAGGAGGGACCGGCGCGGCGATCGGCGCCGGCAGCGGCCTCCTGCTGGGGGGATTGATGGGAACCCGCACCGCCAGGACTTCGGGCGATATCAACCAGCGGCGGTATGATATGGGTTATGTTCAATGCATGTATGGCCACGGTCATCGTGTCCCGATATCGGGACAGATCGTTGATAACCCCAGTAATCAGCCGTCGGCGACACCGGGATCGCCATCCCAGCCTTCAGGCAGCGTGGTTCCGCCACCGCCGCCTGGCAATCCACCCCCTCCACCGCCTCAATGAAGAGCGTGGAGACCATCAGGATAATCAGGCCGGTGGACAGCCGATGCGCTTCCGGCATATCCTCATCCCTTGATACCTTACCCTTTCGGGAGGAATAACGATGCGACTAATGATTACCGGCGAGAAGTCCGTCATAGACGATCTTGAAGCGGCGCTTGACAAGGACAAAGCGCTGGGTGTGCCCGTGGAAGAATCGGCGGACAGGACCGAGCTGCGTTTAGGACTGCTGGAGGCGGCTGCAATCATCGCAATCGTGGTGAATGTCGCGAAGCTTGTCGAATATCTGATCGTCATTGCCCGGCACCTGAAGGAGGGCGATAAGAAGCGGTTGGAAGTCAAGACGGCGGTGGCAACAACGCTTGTCGAAATCGATAACAAGTCGACGCCGGAGGCCCTTGAAAAACAGCTCTCCGCCCATGCGGCATCCGATACGGCACCCGCCGTCACGTCCGATGCCCCGGATAAAAAAGCCTGATCCCGGCGCTGACCCTGGCACCGGGGCCAGCGGTTTTTACCAGGACGACTTCGGCGGTTTCAATCCACGTTTTGCCGGCGTGACCATCCGCATCGCATCGCAGGCGGCCTACGACGAATTTGTATCGTTCCTGACGACGTCTCCTCTTCCTGGAGACAGGGAAGAGCCGCTCGGTCCCATCCTGATGCGTTCCGTGATGGAACACGAAATCCGTCACTACCACGATTTTCTGCTTGGCTCGTATAACGGAATACTGTTCAGGACCCGGCTACAAGCCCTGTTGAACGGGATAGAGGCGCTGCATGCAGCCAAGGAGCTGCCCGGCGAGGTGTTTCCACTGCCATTGGGCACGTGGATGACGTTGCCTGTGGAAGAGCGCGAGGCGCGGCTGGAGGAGTGGGCGGCGTTCAGCCGCGACGGAAAAAGGTGCACCGCCATCCCTGTCCCGGCCGTGTCAAGGGAAGCGCTGCTGCAGCCATCCGAAACGGGGCTTTATGTGACTGAGGATGGCGACCCTGCAACCGTGTTTGCGCTGGCGGCGGAATATGCGGCACGAGGATACGCGAGAATTCAGGCGGTCGCGCAGGAAGCCCGACCTGGCACGCAGCGCCGGACGCAAACTGCGGAAGCTGGCGAGACCATGCAATCGCCTGCACATCGGAACCTGATCAATCCCGCCAACATTCAGGAAGTGCTTGCCTTGACGGTACAGCTTGGCGCCATTTGGCAGGCGCAGGGAGAGCAACAGGCACGCGTTTTTGCACGATTTTTCCTGGGCGAATGCGATTTGCCTTCCGCCAGGCTTTGGCGATTGCTGCTGGATGTGTCGTTACGGTGGACATCGGGTGTCACGGGGCATGAGGATGAATGGGAGAAGGCTTTTGCCGCAAGTTTCCAGGTCATGGCGATCGGTACGTGGACACTGCTGGGGAGCTATGTCAGGGAGGGCGAAGCGGCATCCCCGGCGGCACGGCTGGTGCGGCTGCTCAGCCATCTCCTTGCGGATCGTGCCGAGGCGAATATTGCTTCCGATGTTGCCGCAACCTGGGACTACTGGGACTCGGCGCTTGTATTGAACCCCTGGCGCGAGTCACTCAGGGACTCGCTCGACTGGGCCGGCCGGGGGGTCGATTTTTATGCGGATGTGCAAAAGGCGTCCCTCCCGGGTTGGAAAAAAGACTTTCATGCGACGCTTCATCATATGATGAAGGCGTATGCGGACGATCAGCGGATGCTGATCGAGCACGTGTTTGAGCAGCCGGAAGACCTGGTGGGAGTCAACCGTTACCTGGGCCTTCCGGCAGGCATATTGCCGACGCCGCTCTTCCGGCTTCAACTGGATCATAGCGCGTTAGATCTTGGCACGCTTGATCAGAAGGTTTTTGAACCCGTCATGACCGTCGATCTCGATGGAACCGTGGCCGTGTTATCATGTTTATTGAAAATGTCCACGCCAATGTATCGCGAGCGTGCCGGCGATGCCGTTGCGTTTGAGTATGCCGCCCAGCTTTGCGACATGGCATTTTCTCAGCAAGCGCCGTACGGACGCTCGCCGCTTCTGCAGAAACGATTGTTGTCGGATCTTGAAAAAACGGTACACAAAACGCTGCGCTTCCTCGTTTAAGCGGACGTCATCGTTTTGATCCCGCAGGCAAGCAGTCCAAACGCCATGCCGACGGAAGCCGGATGCGCCGGCGAAAATTTATGTGGAACGCCGGTGGAACAAACAACTCATACAGTTTTAACCCTATCGCCAAATATTTCATGAGACAGAATAATCTTAAGTGCAATGCCGCAACTCCGAATAATCCCCCCATCGCTGATCCGCACGATACCCCCGGGCGCACCCATCTTCGCGATCTCTGCGACGCGCAATTCGATAACAGTTTCGTGCGCGAACTTCCCGGCGATGCGGAAACCCATAATACTCCCCGTACGGTGCGCAATGCCTGCTATACGCGGGTCGATCCGACCCCAGTGCCGGCGCCGCGATTGCTGGCCTGGGCGGAACCGATAGGGGAATTGCTCGGTATCTCGCACCCCGCGTCGCCTGCTGGCCCGGCGGTGGAGATCCTCGGCGGCAACCGCATCCTTCCCGGCATGCAACCCTATGCAGCGCGCTACGGCGGGCACCAATTCGGCCATTGGGCGGGACAGCTCGGCGATGGCCGCGCCATCACGCTGGGCGAATTGCTCGGCCCGGACGGTAAGCGCTGGGAATTTCAGCTCAAGGGAGCTGGCCGGACACCATACTCGCGCACTGCGGATGGGCGTGCGGTGCTGCGCTCGTCGGTGCGCGAGTTTCTGTGCAGCGAAGCCATGCATCATCTGGGCGTACCGACGACCCGGGCATTGAGCCTCGTGGCGACCGGCGAGAAGGTGGTGCGCGATATGTTCTATGATGGCAACCCGCAGGCCGAGATGGGGGCTATCGTCTGCCGCGTCGCGCCGTCATTCGTTCGCTTCGGCAACTTCGAGATACTTGCGGTGCACCGTGAGCTGGATGCGCATAAACGCCTGGCTGATTACGTGATACGCCAGCATTTTCCCGAACTGGGGGAACCTTCGCCTTCAACTTATGCACGCTGGTTCGAAGAAATCTGCCGCCGCACCGGCGTGCTGGTCGCTCACTGGATGCGGGTGGGTTTCGTCCATGGCGTGATGAATACCGACAATATGTCGATACTGGGGCTGACGATCGACTATGGCCCCTACGGCTGGCTGGAAGGCTTCGATCTGCAATGGACGCCTAATACGACGGATGCGCAGGGACGGCGCTACTGCTTCGGCAACCAGCCGGAGATCACGCAATGGAATTTAACCCACCTCGCCACTGCGCTTTCTCCGCTGATCGAGGATCGCGCGGTGCTGGAACATGGGCTGGCCGTCTTCGGCGAGGCTTTTCAGGACGAATGGCGCGGCGTGCTGGCCGACAAGCTTGGGCTGGTTGCGCTGGGGCAGGAAGGGGATGACATCCTGCTGAGCGATCTCTTCGACCTGCTGCAGCAGGCCGAGACCGATATGACGATATTCTTTCGCGGCCTGATGGCCATTCCCATGGACGGCACGGCGAATACAATGAATGATGCCGCGCTGGCGGGGCTTTTACGCCGCGCGTTCTATACTGAAGAGGGATTGGCACATGCGCACTCGGGCCGTCTTGCCGGCTGGCTGCGCCGTTATATCGCGCGGACGCGCATGGATGCGAAGGCGACCAACATAGAGGACCTGACGAAGTTTGCGAGCGCGCGCCTGGAGCGGATGCGGTGCGCCAACCCGAAGTACGTGCTGCGCAATTACATGGCGCAGCAGGCAATCGAGGCGCTGGAGCAGGGCGATGCATCAGTCATTACGCGGCTGATGGAAGTATTGAAGCATCCCTATGACGAGCAACCCGCGCATGAAGAGCTCGCGGGTAGGCGTCCCGAATGGGCGCGCAACAAGGTGGGGTGCTCGGCCTTGTCGTGCAGTTCGTAATCGTTGCCGCGTTATCGGGGCGAAGGCAAAAGACACAAAGGGGAGGGGCGATATGGGAACGAACAACGTTCCGACGCCAATTCGGGCAGATTGACCGGATTGTGCGTCACCGCATCGGATTCACATAAATGCTCCAACAAGGAGGTCAGAGCTGCTAGCTTCCAGCGTTTTGCGCCTGACCAAAACATGGGACCGGGTGGACAATCCTAAAATCTTGCGGCCGATCGATGCCGACAAACTTCATGAAGCCACGCAAATCATTTTCATAGGCGCATCGCGTCTGCGGATTATCATATTGGCGAACCATTCGATCGCCGGGGGCACAAAGCCCGCCACCGTCATCACCGGCCCGATGTCGGGTCTCGCAAGATTTACTCGCCTGCACCGGGCCATCTCAGCATCGTAGTACCATTCCGGGAGGTCGCGCGGCACGAGACCGCGAAAACCGTCCTTCACGCTTTACGACACTTCCGGCAACATGCCAACAACGTGACAATACCGTGCTGCATATTCGGCCACACGTCGGCCAACAAGTTGACAGCACCGTCGCACTTATTCAATTGCTTGAATTCCCGGAGCCTCCTCTCACTATCCCGTCCCAGACGCCACGGGGCTAACCTTGGCGTAACCGGATCAACGTCTCTACTGCTTATTGTTTTGCTCAAGGCTATAACGGCAGTGCAGTGGCTCGGAAACCGATTGGACCCTCGCCGCTGTAGTTCATGGTTCCGTGAAACGTATTGCCACCGTCTCCGGATGTGATATTGACTTCGACGACATTTTGACCGGCACGACAACCGAGCAGCCAGACACCGCCTGGATGCCACGGAGCAGATGATCCACCCCACTGATTTTCAACCGTGTAGTTGTTGCTCGCCACCGAATTTGCCCTGAAACCAATGGGCCCCTCGCCCGCATAAGTCATATTTCCGTTCAGTGTTTTGCCGCCGTCGCCAGAGGAAATGTTGAGAGCGGTAACGCCCTGATTGCGGGCGCCGATAACCCATACACCGCCGGCGTGCCATGGCGCCGACGATCCGCCCCATTGATTCTCGACGGCATAAACGCCGCCGTCGGCCTGCTGACTCTTGAAGCCGATCGGGCCTTCACCGTTATACGTCATGCTTCCCACCAAGCTTGCACCGTTGTCGCTGGATTCGACATTGATGGCAACTACATTCTGGTCGACGCGGCAGCCTATGATCCAGGTTCCACCTGGATGCCACGGCGCAGAGGGTCCGCCCCATTGATTTTCCACCATATAGGTATTGTTCTGCGTCAGCGTAGCCTTGAAACCGATAGGACCTTCTCCTGCATAGGTCATCGTGCCAGAGAACGTCTTTCCGTCGTCTCCCGATTTGATATCAAGCGCTACTACATTTTGGCCCGAGCGACCGCCAACTACCCATATTCCACCCTCGTGCCACGGGGCCGAGGAGCCACCCCACTGATTTTGAACATGCTGCAGATTGTTGGAACCTTTCTCTGTCTTTGCCATTTTCGCCTCCTGGGAATAATTCGGATGTTTCGTTGTGTAAACCTACACCAAACTAGCATAGCATAGATAATAAGCAATACTTTACTTATTTGTGATGATGCATAAAAATACGCGGGCCGATTCATTTCTGGTCAAAAAAGAGAAGAATCGTGAACCGGTACTGGGGGGTTATTGGTGAAACAAGAAAAAAACAATAGCAGGTCACTATGCTGAGCGGCTGGACGCAGCCGATGTGTCGAGTCCGACAGGTAGAGCGCCGCCGCGCAGTCAACGCGGATACACCGCCTCGAAGCGCGCCAGCGGCGCCATACGCGCGCGATTCAGCGTGAGATGATCGCCGTTGAGCGAATAGTTGTCTGCCGTGCGCAGAATTTCATGGAAAGCCTGCTCCACCTCCATGCCCGACGGGCACGCCATCATAGTGGAGGCAACCTGGTCGAAGCTGATGCGGGAGGCAACTTCATCGAGCTTATACGTGCCGGTGAAGGTGTTGCAACCGCCGAAGCCGTTCACGCGCCCGTCTGCTACCTTGAGAATAAGGTGTGGTTCGCGTTCCAGCGCAGGCACGGGCCGGTCATTCAGCTCGACCAGCTTCCAGTATTTTCCGGTCACGCCGCCGGTGAGTTTGGCCAGGACATAGCTCTCCGCGAGATTCCCGGTGATGCGGGAGCCGTCAAGAGCCAGGCGGGTGAGCCGATTCTCGCCCACGAAATACTGAACGGGCTGGCGGCCTGCAAGCGTAATGGTGTTTCCCGCCTCGTTCCATGTAAAATTTCCCTGTTCCGAGAACACCTCGTCACCCTTGTCGAGATATTTTGACTGCGTGCTGTAAGCCCCGTCATTTGCCAGTATGACGACGGTCTCGATTCCTTCGCAGTCGGCGCAAGGCAGCACGCCGCGATAGGCGCCGGCCCAGTCGAGCGAATTACGTGCGTTATGCGCGGGATCGGGATTGAGGGCGTCCGTGTTGGCGGCGGGCGTTGTGCATCCGCCCATGGTCAGCGCCGCGAGTGCGATCAAGACGAAAACTTGATGTATCTTCATGGCTTCGACCTTTTTAACCTTTTTAATATTCGTGCGCGACAGTACAACATAACCTAATGCATAGGACGTTCTTCATCAATCATTTGGTTCCCTTTCTAAATCATTGAATTATTTTGTATAGACGTAGCCATACTGCATGAACCCAGATTCCCTCCCGGCGATGTCCGAGAGGGAATCTGTTGTCATTATGCCGTCAAAGCGTCTTGAGATATTCGAGCAGCGCTTTTTTCTCGTCCGGCGAAAGCGTGGTGCCGAATTCATGGCCGCAACGGCTGTTGCCTGAACTCCGGTCGCTGCAATCCGTAGTTTGCAAGGTGTAGTCGAACTTGGTCTGGTCGACGGCAAGGCCAACATTGACCAGATCGTACGCCGGGCCAACCTTGAACGAACCGACCCGTTCGGCTGCGGGCTTCAGCAGTTCGGCAAGCGTTGGCACCGACCCATTATGCAAGTACGGAGCCGCTGCCCAAATTCCCTCAAGCACGCGGGATTCATAGGCGTATGAAGCGGTGGGGCCCAGCATCAGCGGCGCCTTAAACGCATCTTTGAGCGACTCAGTCTCGGGGCTGAACGGCGATTGAGCGCCCTTGGCCTCTGCCTGGCCTTCCGTTTTCATCAATACGGGAACGTAATGCTGGAGAATGGAACCAAGGACAGATGTTACCAGGACATTAAAGGCCGTATCGACGGGCTTGAGCGGCTGGGTAAGAAAAGGAATTTTAGCGCCTTCAAGCACGCCCGTCTTCGCCGTCCAGGCGAGAATTTCGTATTCCCTTGAGTCAGTGCCCACATCCAGAATCGGTGTGTTCCAGGTTTTCTGATCGGGAAACCGGGTCACGCCAGGCGTGATTCCGTGGCAGTCGGCGCAGCCACCCTGTGCGGTCTTGCGCGCAAAAATTGCCTTGCCTTTGCTGGCAAGTGCCTGGTCCACCTTCCATGGCCACTTGGGCGCGCCAATTTTCCGAACCATATCCTCCAGTGCGTTGAGTCCCTGGAAATTGGCTGAATTATGATGCAGGTAATCGACCCCGAGCAGCCGCCATGCATCTTTCTTAGGATGGAAAACGGCGAAGACGCCGTAAACCTCACCGAGATTACGCGAGAGTCCTAAAATATTGTTGCCATTGGCGGAAAACCCCGGCCACTGTGTTTTATCCTGAATTGGGGCGTTCCAGAGGAAGGGATAGCGCACCGGAGCGGTGGCGGGTCTGATATTCTCGGGAATCAGGTAAGTGGGGGGCGGACCGATGTCGAGCCCGGTGAGCCGGTTAAAAATCATCCCCACGGCATCGAGCCGCGCCGGTCCCCATTGCGGTGAGGGCAGCGCGCCTTTCATTAGCGTGTGATAAGGCAGATGCCAGGCCTGCACCGCTTCGCGCAACTTCTTTTTTTCGTCCGGTGCCGGCGATGGACCCAGCACCGTATTGGCAAAATCCGTAAATGCCTGCTGATCGGTAAGCACCTTGTTGACCGCGGTATCGAGATCGGCAAGGAAACTCTGAAAGTCAACAATGCCCGGACCGCCATCGATGCGGTAGGAGTTACCGTTAACTTCGATCTGACGCGTATGACAGGCAGAGCAGTTCATGCCGATTTCCTGGCCATTGCTCCCGCTGCCGACCGTAAAGCCGACTGGCAGCCCCGCAGGTCGGCTCTCTGCGTTGGGCAGGTATCCATACCGGCTGAGACTTGCAGCCATGAAGGGTTCTCCATTTGACTGCTTTAAGGCGGCGATCCAGCGAAGCGGCATGATGCGCGAACCCTGATCGCGGCTATAGAAGTCTTTTTGGACGGAAGCCGTCCACTCCTTTCCCTGGTCAACGGTATGCGGTCCCGCTGCGGATGAAGCCAGCGGCGCGAGCATGGCGCATGTCAACGCCATGCTGCCAATCCAGAATGCAAATCCGGTTTTCATTTTTTGTTATCTCCATATGAGCTAACCCGGATATTTCATGAATTGGTTTGCATCCTCGCCTGCCTTTTGATTAACAAAGAGACTCGTGCGGCCGGGCCCATGCATTGCTGAGCCATTCCTTCAAGAGTTTTTTACCAGTCAAAGTCTTGCGCGATCTTCGCACGAACTTATAAAACATCCCGGCTAAATGAATCGAA
>JBOIFK010000109.1:0-4620 GCA_050741585.1 Nitrosospira sp. | reverse complement strand
CCCTTACGAAGAATAGCAGTATTCGCAGCTTTTCCTACCCTAATTTTTCTCTGAAAGACGTGTATCAAAAATAATCAGGCTCCTGTTTCCGAAATCTCAGCATATTCCGCATTAGCCAGTGAACTTTGACGAATATCACCTTTGCAGGCTTTTCCGGGAAATGGCTGATCCCCAACTGCCTTGCTCCGGAAATAACGATAACGCCGGGGCCGGAAACAGTACATCCCGGGCTCCCCTGAAAGGAAAGTACTACACCCCCCGGCGTGCATAAAGAAACCAGCAAGGTATCCTTGATACAATGAAACACGAAGTCCTCTGTCTTGAGACAGAGATTGGAATTTGTGGATCAGGCTTCGAGACCGGGAACCGTGGAATTCCGCAAATCCCTGGTGGGCCGATGATAGGCAATTTACGCTCCACATCGTTGAGCTTGATATGCCGATCGCTGCTGACGAGTCCATCATCCTGAAATCGGGCAAATATACGGCAAACAGTCTCTTCGGCGATTCCCAGGAAATTGCCAATATCGCTGCGGGACATGCTCAGGTCGAACTCGCTCGCCGAACAGCGCCGCTGGGCGAATTGTTGCAAAAGGCTGAGTAAAAATGCGGCCAGGCGCTCCTCCGCATTGTGCTTGTCGAGCAGCAGCAATTCCTGACTACTGCGGATTTGAACCGAGGCCGAACGATGATTTCAAGATTGAACCCGATTAGGACGCGCCGTTCAGCCGACGCGTATCCGGACTTTCAGTCCGTAATTCCAACCCACCGGCTTTGGCGGTGGTTGTTGAGTCAAACATTAGGCGGCAATAGGCAGAAGCTCCCTTGTTTAGCGGGATTTTTTCCTGCCGGCCCACCGAGTTCACGCTTGCCAATCATCGAGAGCTTGGGGGTGGCTTTTCGCACTTTTCCTTAGAAACCGATTCCAAAGTAGCCGCCGGCAGTCACACCATCGATTTTGACGCCGCCGTTCTGCCGCTCGTCAGGTGGTAGCGGGCATCAACGCCGACAAAGAGGTCTTTCCAGATTCGATAATCGGCGCCGGCGTCGAACATGACTCCCGGAATCAATACCGTAATGGATTCTGAGGGAGGACTGATCACATGGATACCCAAGCCTGCAGGAATGATCCATGGCCTGAACCTGGAGCCTTCCAGAAACTTGATTTTCGGTGATGCCGTCAAGGTGAACTGGCTGACGTTTACGCCGGCCCGCTAAAAGAAAGGCATGCCGCACAGGGATGATTATGAATAAGCATAAAGTTACTCGTCGGCATCGTGAGCCTCTTCCTCCTTGCCCCCAGCGCGAATGACAAGACTGCAAGCGCTGTCGTGGCAGCAAAGAGAACAGCCGCGCCGGCCGGGAGCTTTCTCCCGACGCCGGTCTTGTATTTTTTTATCTTTGCCGCGCTTTCTACCCCTCAACACACTTGTGGCCACTATGCTATCGAAATAACGGGTCATCTTTTGCCGATAAGCCTCTGATCCATGGTCGGACAAGTCACGAGGCGATACGAAATGAATCCTGATCACGATGTTTCCTCCTCCAATTTCCCAAAAAGCAACGAGAGTGCATCCATCCTTCTGCAAGTTTCCGGGACCGCCTGGTAGTCACGAAAGCGCGACGTATTGCGGCTCGGCCAAGGCCCTACTTGCCTGTGGGCTGGCTCTCCTTCCTGACAGTGGTGGGTCCCGTCAACGTGATATCTTTTCGAAGCTGCTGCATATCCACGAAACGCGCATTGACGCCCTCGACTTTTTCCAGGTCATCCGTCGATTTAAACGCCCCGGCTTTCGAGCGATAGTCGATGATGGCCTTCGCCTTGGCGGAGGTGATGCCCTTAAGGGTTTGAAGCTCTTCCTGCGTGGCGGTATTGATGTTGACCGCCGCATGGGCGGAGCTGAATGCCGCCAGAGCAGCAATAAAAATGAGTGAATTTTTCATAGGTTCTCCTGAATTGATTAAAAGCGAAACGAAAAACGGCATCCGGCGCTGATCGCGCAACATTTGCTTCCGGTTTGCGCTGACCAATCATATTGCGCAACGGCAGGAATAACCCTGACAAATATCACCTTATCGGTAGTTATTTATTCCAATAGCAAGCAATATGTCGTCATGCCTGGGAGGACTTATTGAACTCCGGCGGGGAGAAGTGGTTATCCGCAAATGGAACCGGTCCAGTGTTTTCGGAACTCACGGAGAAACCTTCGCCTGCTGCGGAAAATCGGGAATAATCCCAGAAAAGAGAAAGGAGAAAGGTATTGCAGATCGGATCAGTGAACCCGACAGCGGTTTTTGCCAGGCTGGCGAAGCGTAATCCCGCAGGAATGCGGAAGCGATCAGCCCTTGATCGCGGCGGGAAGCATGGGACGGGGAGCGTGCGCCTTCCGCGATTCCCTGGGAAAACGATGACGAGCCAGCTGCTGCAGGCGCTCGAGGTCGTTGAGTTTGATATGGCGGCAATCGCTGCTGATGAGCCCGACCTCCTGGAAACGGGCGAATATCCGGCATACGGTTTCTTCAGCAATTCCGAGGTAATTTCCAATATCGCTGCGAGACATGCTCAGATCGAACTCGCTCGCCGAACAGCGCCGCTGGGCGAATTGTTGCGAAAGGCTGAGCAAAAAGGCAGCCAGCCGCTCCTCCGCATTGTGCTTGCCGAGCAACAGCACCAATTCCTGGGCATGACGTACTTCCGCGCTCATGATCTTGAAAATTTCATATTGAATGGCGGCGTCTTCCCTGGCCAGCTCTTCAAAACGATCGACTGAAACTTCGCAAACGGAAGTAATTCCCGTTGCCCGGGCCTCACAGTTGTATCGCCGATTCCCGATTGTATTCAGTCCCAGCAATTCTCCCGCTGCGTGAAAACCTATCACCTGAACCTGCCCGTCTTCAGTACTAACGCAGGTCTTGACCGATCCGCCCCGAATGACGTACATATACTCCACGGGTTGTCCCATGCGATACAGGACTTCTCCGCGCTTGAACACCTGCTTTTTTTTAACGACACGCTCATGCAGCGATGAATCCCCGGTCCTCAGCCACAGGGACATGCATAACTGATAAGCACCGCAATTCCTGCAATCGGCCGGCACACCGGCGGGTTCCACAGTAACCGGTAACATTTTAGACGCGCGCTTTGACATATCAGGACCTATTGGCAATAAGTTTACAATCTACGTGGGCAGCTTAAGGTCACCCAGAACTGCCTCGGGAAAGTCGGTCAGTTGATATTTGCCGCTCACCACCATCGCGGCCAGCATTTCCAGAGTCTGGCTTTGTAACAGCTTCACGATTTCCTGCTTGATTGGCCACCACCTCGCATGCATCGGGCAGGCGGTTTTCTCACTGCAAACCTTGAGCCCCAACACACAGTCTTCAGTGAACCCAGGGCCTTCAGTAAGGATTACGATCTGCATCAGATTGATTGTATTGCTGCTTTCCCGCAGACAGAAGCCACCTTGCTTGCCCCGAAAAGAATATAGCAGATTGCCCCTGCATAATTCCTGCAGAATCTTGGCCAAATAGGTGGGCGGCGAACTCAGGCATTCCGCAATAGTGCGATTCAATACTGCCACGCCGGGAGGTTGCGTAGCCATGTAGATGAGCGCCTGAATGGCATACTGGGTTGTGCGGGATAGAATCATTGCAGAGTTATTGCGTGAGCATTTTGGTGGTAGTTAGAACGAATTCCAACCATAAAATTCCGGCATCCGTTCCGGCACACCTATATCAGCCAGTAAACGAAAATAAACAGTCCCAGCCAGACGACGTCCACAAAGTGCCAATACCAGGCGACGCCCTCGAAGCCAAAGTGATTCTCAGGCGTGAAGTGACCCGCCATCACGCGGCACCATATCACCAATAGCATGATGGAGCCCAGCGTCACATGGAAGCCATGGAAACCGGTCAACATGTAAAACGACGCGCCGTAGGCCCCTGTGGTCATCTTGAGATTGAGGTCGGAATAGGCATGGCCATATTCATACGCCTGCAGGCCAACAAAGAGAAATCCCAGGGCAAACGTCAGAAACAGCCCCAGTTTGAGCTGTCCGCGCTTGTTCAACTTGAGCGCCCAATGCGCCCAGGTCACTGTCACGCCGGATGTCAGCAGTATCAACGTATTGAGAGCCGGAAGACCCCATGGTCCCATGGGCATGAACTTCTCTGTGAGCCATGGACCTGCGGTAGGCCAGCCTCCCGCGAAATCAGGCCACAGTATTTTGTGCTCGAGGCAGCGAGCTCGGGGATCGTGTGGACCCGCATGTAGTATAGCGCCCCGAAGAAGGCGGCGAAAAACATCACTTCGGAAAAAATGAACCAGCTCATTCCCCAGCGAAAAGACTTGTCAACCTGCGCGCTGAACTTGCCGCTCTCGCTTTCCCTTGCAACCGCGCCAAACCAGCCGAAAAGCATATATTTGAGGATGGCAAAGCCGGTTGCCAGCAGACCATAGCCGAGCGGAAGCCTGTTGACGGAGAAGGCCGCACAGAAACCCATGAAAAACAGCGCTATTGCCCCGACCATAGGCCAGGTGGATGGCGCTGGAACGTAATAATGACCGTGACCTGCTTCTTGATTCACTTCCTTCTCCGCTTATGATTCAATTAATTAATCT
>JBOIFK010000108.1:0-5397 GCA_050741585.1 Nitrosospira sp. | reverse complement strand
CCCTGGAGCCATCATAGTCGATTCCAGAGGTCACGGTTAGCGGCCTTGGTCCGCTGCTGCGATATGTCCAGCGCAAGCCCAGTCCGCCGAATTCGCGATCCAGATCGATCACGCCGCCCGAACTGGTGGCAGACATCTGTGCCCCGCGCGGCACGGCGAGGAATTGTTCAATCTCCCGCGTCCCCATGTAGCCGATCAGCTTGACGGTATTCGCGGCGGAAAACCGGTGTTCATAGACCACGCCCCCCTGCGAATTATCGATGCTTTTGCGGGTGTTAAAGATCGTGGCTCTCTCATCCGCCTGGCGTGGATCGAAGCTTGCCTGGGCGCGCGTCAATCCGAGGGGATCCAGCGTATTACCCTGGTGCAGATGGTTCGCCACCAGGGTAAGCGTCGCATCATGATCGAACCGGTAGGTAAGCTTTGCACTGGACTGGTAGCGCGTGGCGGCACTGTGCTCGCGATAGCCCTGCGTCTGGAAGCGGGAAATATCGACCACGTAGTTGAAGGGCCCCTGTATTCCCGCTTCTCCCACTGCACTTGTGCCGCCGAGTGTTCCGCCGAGCTTGATTTCCTCGCGATGGGTGCCAAAGCTGCCCCCCAGCACAGTCGCGGATAATACCGTGCCAGGCGGGCCATCCTCGGTAAAAGCCTGTATTACGCCACCCGAGGCATTGCCATAAATGGCGGAAAAGGGACCGCGCAGCACCTCAATGCGCTTGGTCGAACCGAGATTGATATTGGCCGCCTGGCCCTGGCCATCGGGCATGGTAGCGGGAATGTCATCGACAATCAGCCGTACGCCGCGAACACCGAACGTGGAACGTGCCCCAAAGCCACGGCTGGATACCTGCAGATCCTGCGCGTAATTCTGCCTGTTTTGAATGACCAGGCCGGGAACACGGGCCAGCGATTCCGAAAGATTAACGCGCGGCCGACCTTCCTGGATATCGGCTGCTTCCACCGCATCAACAGACATCGGCAGTGAGAAGCTTGATTGCTCGACGCGCGTGCCGGTGATGACAACAGGATTGAGCGTTGCCGGGACGCCCCCCGATGACACGGTTGATTGGGCTGAAGAGAACCCGGATGCAAATACCAGGCTGACCAGGCCGACCACCCGGTAACCGGCATCAGGAACGGAGTTTTCAATGACTTTCGATTTTTTCACTCCGATTATCGCTACATAATAACTGTACCGCATGCATTCTATCAACCGGCCCCGCGGATGCGAAATACTCTCCAATATATTGATCCCGGCGCCGCCTGATATGCCGCCCGTTATCGCCCCTCCCAGGGTTCGATAACCGGAGGCTTTACAGTCGACCATGGTTGAGATAGGATTAAGTCTCATTTGCATTTATAGAGGTAAGACAATGGCGACTTCGACGCCCCCTGATACCCAGGATATCCAGGTTCTTGAAGCGTATACCGACGCATTGAGAGCCCTCGTCACCGCTTTAGGATGGCAAATCGACCCCGTGCGTCTCCATGCGGATCTCCAGACGATGGCAAGTGTTAGCAGAAGAAATGGCCACGGCGCATCGGCAGGTCTGATCGATGAACTCGCGCGTACTGTCGAGACCAGGCTTCTTACCACCAACGTCAGTATTGAGCGTACCGTAGTTCCTTTTCGCTGACGTCCTAGCTGCCGCCGTTCTCACCATTGCAGGTTCCAGCGGGTTCTAGCGCGCTCCCGGAGTCGCTGCCCGGCTATTTGTCGTAGGTAGTCAGTTGTGCCCCCGTTGGAGCAATGATTGTGGCGAGAAGACGCGCGGGTACGGTCTGACTGGGATTCTCCATGAACGAATGTACGGTCCCCGGCGCTTCGCTCCAGCTTTGCCCGGCGCGATATTCGATAATTTCGCCACTGTTTAGCTGTGAACGAACGGTACCTTCAAGAACATAAACAAAGACGATGCCTGCATGGCGATGGCTGGCGCTTTTGGCTTCAGGCGCCAGGTTCACCACTACCGCTGTCAGGAGAGTTTCCGGATCATCGGGAAGCACCCGCGAGGCGACGGGTGTGAGCGTCATGCCCGTCGAATTCTTGCCCGCCCCTCTCTTATCAACCGCATCGTCCGCACCGCTGATCCCACCAGCAGCCAAGAGGACAGCCGTAATAGATACTTTAGCAATACGCTCCAAGCAAGTGATTAAACTGAATTTCATTCTCTTCTCCATCGATAGTTTCCTTGCGAATATGAACTGGAATTTCTCACGGACGTTAAGAATATTCTTTTGTGTCCTGCCCCGTATATCCAACAACAATATTTCCGGAAATTTATAACCTCAAGGGAGGGAATGGAGGAATATATACGTTAGCAATATATAAAGCTAATATACGCTGGCAGAGAATTAATTAAATCTGATGTTTGATGAAATCTGGCAAATAACCTGCCACAACCTGCGTAAACAAATCGGACATACATGAGCGAAGAAACTTCAAAGCTGTTCGGGTTTTTGGAACCATCCGGAATAATGATCGAAACACTTACGCGGACGACCTCATGGGGTGGACACATACCATTCATGTTTTGCCTCATGAATTATATGCGTCCACGCACATATCTGGAGCTTGGTACACACTATGGGGCAAGTTTTTTTGCGGTTTGCCAAGCAATACGGGACTTTGAGATAGATTGCTCACCTACCGCCGTCGATCTCTGGCTGGGCGATGAACATGCTGGAAAATACGATGAAGACGTTTATAAAAGTTTTAAGCGGATACTTGAGGAGAGATATACCGGTATCGGGCATATACTCAGGAAGGACTTTACTGAAGCAGCAGCCGATTTCGGGAACCATACCCTTGATCTCATCCATATCGATGGGCTGCACACTTATGAGGCTGTCAAGAATGATTATGAAACCTGGCTCCCCAGGGCATCTGAAAATGGCGTTATCCTGTTCCATGATACCAACGTCAGGGAAAGAGGGTTTGGTGTTTGGAAGCTTTGGGATGAAATCAAGGATAACTATGCAAGCTTCAACTTTACGCACACGCATGGACTGGGCATAATCGCACTCGGTTCGGCAGCATCAAATCCAGTGGTCCCATTACTGCAGGCGATTAATCATTCTGAAGCCTCTAAGAAGTCATTTGATAATTTTTTTCGCCTGGCTGGTGAACGTGCTACGGGGGAGGCCATCTCCAGAAGAAGATTCCAGGCAGTGCCGCAGCTGATTATCAACTTTCTTCGACCCTTCAGGCGTGATCTACGCCGATAATTCATATCGAAGAACAATAAGCCGGCGATCCTCCTTCGCCTACTTTAACCCATACAATCCATTAGGACGTAGGCTCGGAGAGCCGCCTAATGGATTGTATGGATCTCCTGCGTTGCATAAACCGTACTGTCTCACGCATTTTTATTCTGACTTTGACATCTGTTTTGGTATCCCGCCTTCTCTTGAAACCGACATTACCGCGAATTTGAGCTGCCAGGGAAAGCTTCAGAAACTATGAGAGTTGGATCAAAAATTCACGATCCGGAAGATCGAGTTCATGCTAGCGCCAAAAATTCGCACAATCCGATGCAAAGCGCTTATGCATGGCGCGATGTGCTGGCAAAGTTCACCCTGCTCTTTTTTGGCGTCGCCTTGTGGAGCAAAGGACTGAGCTTATATGCCTATTATTTTCTAACCCTGGCCTGGATCCTGGATGGCGGCCTTGGAAGGTATAGGGAAACGATTAAAGAACCTTTCGTTCTGGCAATACTCGTTTTGTGCATTATTGTCGCCTTGGGAATTTCCTGGAGCGATTATCCTGAACTCGGGATCAAGGTCTGGAGGAAATATTCCGCATTGCTGATTTTCATTCCCTACCTATCTCTTCTGAACAAAGGACGGCTGCCTTGGGCGATTGGTGGTCTGCTTATCGGTTATTTCGGCATCCTGCTCGCGGGTGTGTATCAGTCGATGCTTATGGGTTCGCAAGGCATCCGCGCCCTTGATATAACTTACATAGATTTTTCCGCGACGCTCGGTATCGGCGTAATACTTGCGCTCTACTTTGCAGGTAAAAGCGATAATAAAAAAATAAGGGCGTTATTATGGTTTCTGGCCGCTTCTTTGCTATTCATCCAGTTTAATCAGCATGCGCGGGGACTGCTTCTGTCCACCCTTATTTCATCAGGGTTCTTAGTTCTTTTGCAACACCAAAAGAGAATCAGAACTCTTCTTGCTATAACGGTCTCGTTAGTCCTCGTGATCGCAGTTTTTGCCTATAGTAGCACCGGCCTTCAACAAAGATTGGCTCAAGCTCAGAGTGATATGGAATTGTCCAAGCAGGGACGATATGACACCAGTCTGGGATATCGCCTCGCGATTTGGGATGTTGGTCTGCACGGTATCGTCGAACGGCCGCTGTTTGGCCATGGCACGGGGGCAGCAGCCCCTTATTTTGATAAAACCGTCGAAACATACAAGGATGGTCGCTATAAGGATCTGCCGAAATTTCTCAAAACTTATCATTATCACAACGATTGGATCGAGATCGGAATGCAGGTAGGAATGCTTGGTTGTCTGGCATATGCCTTTCTCTTGTGGAGCTGGTTTCAAACATTGAAAACATACGAGCTAACCGTCCTGGGGGCGACGTTCATGTGTTTTATTCTCCTGTTCGGCCTAACCGATGTGTTAGTTGTACTCAGACAAAATCTCTATCTGCTGCTTGCCATCACTGCCATCGGCATCAGTTGGCAAAGAGCGCATGGGACGGATCCTCATAAAAAAGCATTTTTGAAGAAATTGATGAGTAATGGCGCAATGAATAGAGCCGAATTGGAGGATGGATCGGCCATCACGCCTCTGCCGGCGGGACAACAACTCTTGGCAAGCGATACGAATAAGAAGCTCTCTTTATCCATCGCCTTGGCCAGTTACAACGGCGAACGCTATATCAGCGAGCAGCTCGATAGCATTGCTCGCCAGAACCGTCTTCCAGACGAGCTGATAGTTTCTGACGACGCCTCTAATGATGCAACGCGGGCTATCGTGCTGGATTTTGCCCGGCGCGCGCGCTTCCCTGTACGGCTGCGAACAAACAGCGAGCGACTCGGCTCGACGCGTAATTTTGAAGCGGCCATACGTGGTTGCAATGGTGACATTATCTTCCTTTGCGACCAGGACGACGTCTGGTATCCGGACAAGATCGCTCTTATCGAAGAGCGTTTCATCAATGATCCAGAGGTAGGCGCTGTATTTACCAACGCCGATGTAGTCGACCAGGATTTGCGTCCGCTCGGGGTGCAGCTATGGAATGTTTTCAAATTTGGTCCGAAAAATCAAACAAGCGTTGCTACTGGTGATGCGCTTGGGGTGCTGCTTAAACAGTACGTGGTGACAGGAGCAACCATGGCCTTTCGCTCTTCTTATCGTGATCTTGTGCTGCCT
>JBOIFK010000107.1:0-23189 GCA_050741585.1 Nitrosospira sp. | reverse complement strand
AGCCGGGAGATCATGACGATTTTCCAGCAGCTCAATCGCGAGCAGGGCATCACGATCGTGCTTGTGACCCATGAAGACGACATCGCCGCCTGCACCCGGCGGCTGGTTCGCGTTAAGGACGGGCGCGTGGTGCATGACGGCGAAGTGCCTGCATGAGCCTGTTTGCCGTCATTGGTGAAGCGTTGCGCGCGTTGCGACTCAATCGTCTGCGCACCGGACTGACCATGCTCGGCATGATCATCGGCGTGGCGGCGGTAGTGCTGATGCTCGCTATTGGCCAAGGTGCGCAGACCACGGTCAACCAGGCGATTGCCTCAATGGGCAGCAATCTGTTTATTGTTCTGCCCGGCGCCACCTCCTCCGGCGCTTTGCGCTCCGGCAGCGGCGGCGTGCAAACCCTGACCATCAGCGACGCACAGGCGATTGCCAACCTGCCCACCATCAAGACAACCGTGCCGCTTATCACCGGAACGGCGCAATTGAATTATGGCGCCAATAACTGGAGCACGGTAGTAACTGGAATTACACCGGATTATTTTGAGGTGCGTGACTGGGCGATGGAAAGCGGCGCGGTTTTTTCCGACGCCAACCTGCGTGCCGCCGCGCGTGTGGCAATTCTGGGCGCCACCACCGCGAAGAATCTGTTTGGCGAGGAAGACCCGACAGGCAAGACCATACGTATCAAGAATAGCCCCTTCCAGGTTGCCGGTGTGCTGGTCGCGAAGGGGCAGAGCCTGGATGGGCGCGATCAGGACGATAGCGTTTTCGTTCCCGTCACAACCGGCCAGCGCCAGATTTTTGGCACCCATTTTCCCGGATCGATACAGTTCATGATGGTCCAGGCCCGGTCGGAGGAAATGATGGAAGAAGCGGAAATCGAGATCAACCGGTTGCTGCATCAGCGCCATCGCATCGCCGAAGGCATGGAAAACGATTTTACCGTGCGCAACCTGGCGGCGCTCGCCGCCGTTGCAACGGGTGCCGCCAAGGTCATGTCGTTGATGCTCGGCGCAATTGCATCGGTATCGTTGCTGGTCGGCGGTATTGGCATCATGAACATCATGCTGGTATCGGTCACCGAGCGTACTCGCGAAATCGGCATCCGCATGGCCATCGGCGCAAACCGTCGCGCCATCCTCACGCAATTTCTGCTGGAAGCGCTGGTGATCTGCATCCTGGGCGGCCTGGTGGGTATCGCCATCGGCATCGGCGGCGCCTGGGCAGTAAGCCGCGCGGCCGATATGGTGGTGGTGATCACCTTTGGCATGGTCGCCCTGGCATTTGCCTTCGCATCAGCGGTGGGGATATTTTTTGGGTTTTACCCGGCGAGAAAGGCGGCTGCGTTGAAACCGGTGGAGGCGTTGCGGTATGAATGAGAATTAGACGTTAATATGTGGCCGTGGCCCCACTACTGGATCAGCTGCCAGCCAAGCCTTGGGTTGCATGTCATCAATAGTCATATATCCGCCGGTGTTACAGGCAATTGTTCGCAAATCTTTCTCTGTTTCTTAAGAATCTGCCAGAAGGCAGGGAAGTCGCATTTTAGGAAATGATGAGTTTTAACATTTGAAACACTGGGAACGTATTGTGTAGCTTGACACAATACAGACCCTTCGATAACATCGGCTATGAAGATCAGAAATATAATCCATAAGGGATTGCGCCGGTTTATCGAGGATGACGACGCTTCCGGCCTTCACCCCGCAGTTGTGCCGAAGGTCCGCAAGGTCGTCTCATTCCTCCAGGATATGGAGACAGAAGACGAGCTACGGATAGTGCCAAGCTGGAAGGCCCATCAACTTACTGGCGGTCGCAAAGGCACATGGAGTTTCTTCGTGACCAAAAATTGGCGCCTGACGTTTCGCATCGAACAAATCGAGATTGAAATCATCGATCTCGATTATGAAGACTACCACTAAGGAGGGATCATTGAACGCAACGCAGGGAATCCGCATGAAGAGTCCAGCCCATCCCGGCGGATTCGTAAAAACAGAGATCATCGAGTCTCTTGGACTTTCGGTGACTGGCGCGGCACAGGCCTTAGGGGTAACACGCCCCGCGCTGTCTGCTTTCCTCAACGAGCGTGCTTCGCTGTCGTCAGAAATGGCGCTTCGCATCGAAAAGGCATTTGGTATTTCGATGGACACGCTCATGCGGATGCAGAACAGCTTTGAGATTGCTCAAGCCCGTAAGCGTGAGGGGGAAATCAAAGTGTCGCCCTTTCACAGGAAGCCGAGGAACCCGCCACGTTCACAAATTTAAACCATCACGAATAACATAGCTGCCCCTACAAACACCAGGTTCAATTGACAGTCCTCAATTTCGAGGTAGCCAACCCTTTAGGTTCCGTGGTGGGGTGCAAGTGCCTGTCGCCCTGAGATGTTCAAGCGGAATCTGCTCATATTGCGGGGCCCATCCATCCCAATTACTGTTCCAACATGAATTACAACAGAAGATACCCCCGTATAGATCTAGCTTGTGGCCTTCGTACCGATGCTGGCCGTGCTGATACCTCTTGTTGCATATAGCACACTCGAACAGATACTTTGATTCAGGCATTTCCGGTCTCCCTTGCCGCACAACGTCGTGAGCCACGCCCAACTGCCTGGAGAATTTTAAAAATATGCTAAAAGATTAATACTCGGCCTGACTGATTGTTCCGGTTCATCTATGTATGCGGAATTGGCTATATCACCACATCGTTACAAAACATGAGTTCGAGCAACTTTTTCATTCTCCCAGACCACAAAATAGCAGCCATTTGGTATGTTCTCATAGTCAAGACGACCTTGTGCCCCAGCAAGCCCTGCGATTGCATCAATGGGGTAGGCGAGCTGCCACTTTTTGCCTAGCTTGACGAAGGGCCTCCCTTCTGCATCCTCATGAATAGTCCTAGTGTGGCTATTCTGATCGCATACCCACCAAACATATATGGATAATCTATAAGGCCTTCCTCAACCTTCTTGAGAATAGCGGCCTGCAGTTCCCGTAGGGTTAGCGTAGAACTTCTTCCTATAATTTGTCTCGCAAATTCTGCAGTGGGCGGACACGTCCATCCGTCAAGCACACTTACGTTAGAAAGCGTTCGCGTGGGCTGCGAAGTGCGAAGGAACTGCAGCCCCAAGAACCCAGTGAGCGGCCTCTTTGTACTTGGAGGCGACCCTCGATTTTCTAAAGTAATTTGAGTTGGGAAGGCTCTTCACGTCATAGAAAGCTAAGTATAGCCAAATTGGCTATCGGGAGTGGCAGCTTTGCGTCCAAACTTTGTCGCCTGCTCAATAATTTAGCATCGAAAAACCGGATTAGCTCAGACCACGGTTTCCCCCGCGAACAACCAAGAAGTCATAATAAAGCGTGGCCACTCTCAAATCCTACAATTTGGTAGTGGATAACTACTCCACTGTCACCGATTTCGCCAGATTCCGCGGCTTATCCACATCGGTGCCTTTTTGCAACGCAACGTGATAAGCAAGCAGTTGCAGCGGGATGGTATGGAGGATAGGGCTAAGCAGCCCGGCATGCTCCGCCAGGCGGATGACATGAATGCCTTCGCTCTCCTGAATACGGGAATCGGCATCGGCAAAAACGTAGAGTTCACCGCCACGCGCGCGGACTTCCTGTAGATTGGATTTGAGTTTTTCCAGCAGCGCGTCGTTGGGGGCAATGGCCACCACCGGCATGTCTTTGTCTACCAGCGCAAGCGGACCATGTTTCAGTTCCCCGGCAGCGTAGGCTTCGGCATGGATGTACGAAATTTCCTTGAGCTTGAGCGCGCCTTCCATGGCGATAGGGTAATGCATGCCGCGCCCGAGGAACAAGGCGTGGCTTTTCTCAGCAAATCTTTCCGCCCAAACCTTGACCTGGGACTCCACTTGCAGCGCGTGCTGCAGCGCGACGGGCAGGTGCCGCAGGGCAACGATCATCTCGCGCTCACCTTCACCGGATAGTTTGCCGCGCAATTTCGCCAGGGTCATGGCAAGCAGCATCAGCGCAGCCAGCTGGGTGGTGAAAGCCTTGGTCGAGGCGACGCCGATTTCCGGCCCGGCACGGGTAAGGAAGCGCAGATCGGTCTGCCGCACCAGGGCGCTTTCCGCCACGTTACAGATGGCGAGGCTATGGCGATGCCCCAAGGACTTGGCGTAGCTGAGTGCGGCCAGCGTGTCCGCTGTTTCCCCCGACTGGGAGATTCCCACCACTAAAGCGTTGGGATTGGCGACCGGGTCACGGTAGCGGTATTCACTGGCGATCTCGACATTGCAGGTCAATCCCGACAAAGTTTCCAGCCAGTAGCGGGCAACCAGCCCGGCATGGTAGCTGGTACCGCAAGCAAGTATGAGGATGCTGTCAGTATCCTTGAAGATATTTTCCGCCTCGCTTCCAAACAGACGTGGAGAAATGGAGTGCGCGTTAAGCACCATTTCCAGCGTGTTCGCCACCACCCCCGGCTGCTCGAATATTTCCTTCTGCATGAAATGGGCATAAGGTCCCATTTCCACCGCTTCGTTGGTCAGTTCACTTTCATGGACGGCGCGCACCACTTCCTTGCGCGCCCCGTCATGAAGATTGACAATCCGGTAGCCGTCACGGCGCAGTTCGGCCACGTCGCCTTCTTCCAGATAGATCATGTGTTTCGTCACCTGCAACAAAGCAGACGCGTCCGAGGCGGCGTAGTTGCCCGATTCGCCCAGGCCCAGCAATAAAGGCGCACCGTTGCGAGAAACGACGATGCGTTCCGGCCGCGACTCTTCCATGACGGCGATTGCGTAAGCGCCTTGCAATTCAGCCACGGAATGGCACACCGCTTCAAATAAGTCGGGATTTTCTTTCAGCTTGGAGGTGATGAGGTGGGCGATAACTTCGGTATCCGTGTCGGAAATGAACTCGAACCCCAAAGCCTGCAGCTGCTGGCGCAGCGCCTCGTGATTTTCGATAATGCCGTTATGCACCACCGCCACTTTCGATATTTCACCTGAAAAGTGTGGGTGAGCATTGCGCTCGGAAGGTGCGCCGTGCGTCGCCCAGCGGGTGTGAGCGATGCCGACTTCGCCATGAAAATGCTGCTCGTCCGCAAGCTTGCCGAGCTCGGCAACCCGCCCGGTGGTACGTAATCGATGCAACCCGCCATTCATCAATGCCAACCCGGCGGAATCATAACCACGATATTCGAGGCGGCGCAAACCCTCCAGCAAGGTGGGAACAATGTTATCTCTGGCTACCGCACCGACTATTCCGCACATTGGTGGAACTCCTCTTTGCTTCGTACCATGGAATGAAAAGGTAAAGAAGATTTCGCCAATTTGCGCTTCACTTCTCGTCCTTCGCTTTTTTAACCGGCCGCTTCCATCCCTCTATGCTGGTTTGCTTGGCGCGTGCCAGCGTCAGCGTCTCCGGCGGCGTATCTTTGGTAATCGTCGAACCCGCGCCAATGGTGGAACCGCGCGCGACTTTCACCGGCGCGACCAATTGCGTATCGGAGCCGACAAAAACATTATCTTCGATGATCGTCTGGTATTTGTTGGCACCATCGTAGTTGCAGGTGATCGTCCCGGCGCCGATATTGACATTTTTACCCACCACGGAGTCGCCGATATAGCTCAGATGATTCGCCTTGCTGCCGGCAGCAATGGTGCTATTCTTGACTTCGACAAAATTCCCGATATGCACGTCGCCAGCAAGCCTGGTCCCGGGACGAATACGCGCGTAAGGCCCAATGCGGCAGTTCTTTCCGATTTCGGCAGCTTCGATCAGGCTGAATGGCGCAACCGCCGACCCCGCTGCAACCTTGACGTTTTTCAGTATGCTGTGAGCGCCCACCTTCACGCCGTCGTCCAACTGCACGTAGCCTTCAAAAATGCAGTTGACATCGATCTCCACGTCCCTGCCGCAGGCAAGCTGGCCGCGAATATCGATGCGAGATGGATCAGCCAGCGTCACGCCGTGTTCCAATAATTTTTTTGCGGCGTCGTCCTGGTAAGTGCGTTCAAGTGCGGCCAGCTGGGTTTTACTATTGACGCCGATTGTTTCCCAGGCGTGGTCCGGTTGCGTGGCCTCTACCTTGACGCCATCCTTGACCGCCATCGCGACGATATCGGTCAGGTAGTACTCCTTTTGTACATTCTTGTTTTCCAGCTTATGCAGCCAGCCATGGAGATGCTGGTTTGGGATCACCATGATGCCGGTGTTGATCTCGCGGATCTGCCGCTGGGATTTTCCGGCATCCTTTTCTTCGACGATAGCGGAGATTCTGCCCGTCTCATCATTTCGCACGATCCTGCCATAGCCCGATGGATCGTCCAGCTCGACAGTCAGCAGCGCAAGGCGGCTTGATTCCGCCGTTGCAATCAGTTTCTTCAGCGTTCTGACGCTGGTCAGCGGGACATCGCCATACAACACGAGTGTCAAACCATCGTTGTCCAGGTGCGGCAGCGCTTGCATGAGGGCATGGCCGGTACCTAACTGCGGCACCTGTTGTACCCAGGTAAGCGTCTCGTCGCCAATCGCCTGAGGCACCACTTCGCCACCATGTCCGTAGACAACGCAAATCCCCTGTGGCGACAATGCGCGGGCGGTATCGAGCACATGCCCGAGCAAGGGTTTTCCGGCCAGCGGATGCAAAACCTTGGGCAGCGCCGAGTACATGCGCTTGCCGAGCCCGGCCGCAAGAATGACGATATTCAGTTTAGGCATCGATGAAGAGTAATAAGGAATCCCGGCCGCAAGTGGTAATTAGACGCATCTTTATTGTCGTCTATTGTCACCATTGCTGCCATATAAGCGCTTCGGATGGTGGAATTCTATCCGGTAAAAACAGACCGGAAAAGCGTCATGACAGAAAATTACATAGAAGCTAATTTATCACATGACGCGCTCAAAATCCAAGTTATCGAATCGGCAGGTAAACAAGACAGATGTCATGCCGGCAAAAATCGGCGGCCGGTGACGTTCAAGGCATGCCATCGTTAATCCGAGCTGAATTCGTATCCAGGCCCAGGAATGACAACATTCCCGGTGTTTTCCGCCGATCCATTGCGCTTCGCTTATTCCGCCAATAAAAAGGGCGGCCATTGCCGCCCTTTGCCAGAACGCGAATACGGCAGGTCAATGCCCTCTTTTTCGCAGTTTCTGAATTGCCGCCAATTGTGCAATAGCCTGACTTAGCTCAGCCTGGGCCCGCGCATAGTCCATCGCGGAGGAGCGGTCTTTCAACGCTTCTTCCGCCCGCTTCTTGGCTTCGATGGCTTTCATCTCGTCAAGATTGGCCCCGCGCACGGCGGTGTCAGCAAGGATAGTTACCACGTCCGGCTGTATTTCCAGCATGCCGCCAGAGACGTAGACCAATTCTTCTTCTTGCAGAGGCGCCTTGATGCGTACCGAACCCGGCTTGATTCGCGTCAACATGGGGGTATGCTGCGGATAAATGCCCACTTCTCCCGCCTCCGCCGGAGCCACCAGGAATTCGGCGGGACCGGAATAGATGGATTCCTCCGCGCTGACAATATCCACGTGAAACACGCCCATTTTTCTTTCCATCACCGGTTGATTGAAGGCTTATGCATGTTTACAAAGCCAGATCATGAAAACAATTTTTACTGCAGGGTCTTGGCTTTTTCGACCGCCTCATCGATTCCGCCGACCATGTAGAACGCCTGCTCCGGAAGGTGATCATAATCCCCGGCAACAATGCCTTTGAATCCCTTGATCGTTTCCTTCAGTGACACATATTTACCCGGTGAGCCGGTGAATACTTCCGCCACATTGAAGGGCTGTGAAAGAAAGCGCTGAATCTTGCGTGCGCGCGCCACAGCCAATTTATCTTCGGGAGACAGCTCATCCATTCCCAGAATCGCGATGATGTCGCGCAGCTCCTTGTAGCGCTGCAGGGTCTGCTGCACGTCGCGTGCGGTATTGTAATGTTCTTCGCCAACCACCAGGGGATCCAGCTGGCGCGAAGTGGAATCGAGCGGATCCACCGCCGGATATATCCCCAGCGAAGCGATGTCGCGCGATAGCACCACGGTCGCGTCCAGGTGGCCGAAAGTCGTGGCAGGCGACGGATCCGTCAAATCATCCGCCGGCACATAGACCGCCTGGATCGACGTAATGGAACCGGACTTGGTCGAGGTGATGCGCTCCTGCAGACGACCCATTTCCTCGGCCAGGGTCGGCTGGTAACCCACTGCGGACGGCATCCGGCCCAGTAGTGCCGATACCTCGGTGCCGGCCAGGGTAAACCGGTAGATATTGTCCACGAACAGCAACACGTCGCGACCCTCGTCGCGAAAAAATTCCGCCATGGTCAGGCCGGTCAGGGCCACGCGCAGACGATTACCGGGTGGCTCATTCATCTGTCCGTAAACCAGCGCCACCTTATCCAGCACATTGGATTCTTTCATTTCGTGGTAAAAATCGTTGCCTTCCCGGGTTCGCTCGCCCACGCCCGCAAAAACCGAAAAACCGCTGTGCTCAATGGCGATGTTGCGAATCAATTCCATCATGTTCACGGTCTTGCCCACGCCTGCACCGCCAAACAACCCTACTTTGCCGCCTTTGGCAAAGGGACAGACCAGGTCGATCACCTTGATGCCGGTTTCCAGCAACTCGGTCGATGCGGACAGCTCATCGAATGCAGGGGCTTTCCGGTGTATCGACATGCTCTTTTCCGCACCGATGGATCCCATCTCGTCGATCGGCCTTCCCAGAACGTCCATGATCCGGCCCAAAGTCTTGGTACCAACGGGCACCAGAATCTGGTCGCCGGTATTGGTGACCATCATGCCGCGGCGGAGCCCGTCTGAAGATCCAAGGGCAATCGTACGCACGATACCGTCACCCAATTGCTGCTGCACTTCGAGCGTCAGCTCTGTGCCCTCCAGCACCAGCGCGTCATACACCTTCGGCATCGCTTCGCGTGAAAACTCGACGTCCACCACCGCGCCGATGCATTGAACAATTTTTCCTTGGCTCATGTTGTTCCCTGATTACTGAATCAAAATATTAAACTGCCGCCGCGCCGCCGACGATCTCCGACAATTCCTTGGTAATGGCCGCCTGGCGCGATTTATTGTAAATCAACGTCAGCTCGTCTATCACGCTGCCGGCATTATCCGACGCCGCCTTCATCGCCACCATTCGCGCTGATTGCTCGGACGCCATGTTTTCTGTCAGCGCCTGGTAAATCAGCGCCTCCACGTACCGCACCATGACGTCGTCGATCACCGGTTTCGCTTCAGGTTCGTAAATATAATCCCACACGCCGCGCTGCCCCTTAGGACCCTCGCCTCCTTTGAGGCGTTCATCGGAAAGCGGGAGCAATTGCTCCATGACCGGTTCCTGTTTCATGGTGTTGATAAAGCGGGTATAAAAAATATATACGCGATCGAAGCGATCCTGGGTATAGCCATCCAGCATGATCTTTACCGCACCGATCAATTTTTCCAGGTCCGGCGTATCTCCCAGGCCGATAACGTGCGAGACAATGTCGGCGCCGAGCCGATTCATGAATCCAAAACCCTTGTTTCCGAGACAGCACGCTTCGATCTGTTCGCCCTCTGCTTCCCATGCTTTCATTTTGCTGACCGCCATGCGCAGCACGTTCGTGTTGAGCCCGCCGCACAAGCCTTTGTCAGACGTCACGACGACAATGCCGATACGTTTAACCGTGTCCCGCTCGATCAGAAATGGATGACGATATTCGGTGTTTGCCCGGCTCATGTGCGCCGCAACATTCCGTATCTTTTCGCCATAGGGGCGCGCCTTCTTCATGCGCTCCTGCGCTTTGCGCATTTTGGATGCCGCCACCATTTCCATGGCGCGCGTGATCTTCTGCGTATTTTTGACGCTCTTGATCTTGTTGCGTATTTCTCTACTACCAGCCATCGGTTAGTACGTTCCGTTCTTCTTGAAATCCTGAATCGCGGCGTCGAGTTCTTTCTCGGTCGTTGCGTCGAGGTCTTTGGTGGTTTCTATTTTCTCCATAATGGCGCCATATTTGCCGCGTATGTAACCTTTCAGGGCCGATTCGAATGCAAGCGCACGCTTGACTTCGACATCATCCAGATATCCCTTGTTGACGGCAAACAGTGTAATGGCCATTTCGGATACGCTCAGGGTGGCATATTGCGCCTGCTTCATCAGCTCGGTCACCATCTTGCCGCGTTCCAATTGCTTGCGGGTGGCCTCGTCAAGATCAGAGGCAAATTGCGCGAACGCCGCAAGCTCGCGATATTGCGCCAAGGCAAGACGCACACCGCCACCCAGCTTTTTGATAACCTTTGTCTGTGCGGCGCCACCAACGCGCGACACCGAAACTCCCGCATTGATCGCGGGACGGATACCGGCATTGAACAAGTCGGTTTCCAGAAAAATCTGGCCGTCGGTAATTGAAATCACATTGGTGGGAACGAAGGCGGTTACGTCGCCTGCCTGGGTTTCGATCACCGGGAGCGCAGTAAGCGAGCCGGTTTTGCCTTTGACTGCTCCATTGGTGGCTTTTTCCACGTAGGCCGCGCTGACCCGCGCAGCCCGTTCCAGTAGCCGTGAGTGCAGATAAAATACGTCGCCCGGATACGCTTCCCGTCCGGGCGGGCGCCGCAGGAGCAGCGAAATCTGCCGGTAGGCCCATGCCTGTTTGGTCAAATCGTCATAAATAATGAGGGCATCTTCACCCTTGTCGCGGAAATACTCACCCATGGTGCACCCGGAATAAGGTGCGATGAATTGCATTGCCGCTGATTCGGAGGCGGTGGCCGCCACCACGATGGTGTATCCCATCGCTCCATGCTCTTCCAGCTTGCGCACGACGTTGGCGATGGACGAGGCTTTCTGCCCGATCGCGACGTAGATGCAAACCATGTTCTCGCCTTTCTGGTTAATGATCGCGTCCACCGCGACCGCAGTCTTGCCCGTCTGGCGATCGCCGATGATCAATTCCCGTTGGCCACGCCCAACGGGAACCATGGCATCAATCGATTTGAGCCCGGTCTGGACCGGCTGATTGACCGATTGGCGCCATATGACGCCAGGAGCGATTTTTTCAATCGGTTCGGAACGCTGGGTGGTGATGGGGCCCTTGCCGTCGATCGGCTGCCCCAGCGCGTTGACTACCCTGCCCAGCAACTCTTCCCCCACCGGCACTTCCAGGATACGGCCGGTACACTTGACGGTATCGCCTTCGGTAATGTGCTCGTATGCGCCCATAATGACCGCGCCAACGGAATCGCGCTCAAGATTGAGCGCGAGACCAAACGTATTGCCGGGGAATTCCAGCATCTCGCCCTGCATCACGTCGGAAAGGCCATGGACGCGCACAATGCCGTCAGTCACCGAAACAATGGTGCCCTGGGTGCGGACTTCCGCCGAGGCGGCAAGCCCCTCGATTCTGCTTTTAATCAGCTCACTGATTTCGGATGGATTTAACTGCATTTTTTAATAACTCCTAGCTTTTGAGTGCAACAGCCATGGCTTCCAGTTTACCGCGCACGGAGGCATCGAGCACTTCGTCGCCAATTTCAACTTTCACTCCTCCTATCAACTCCGGATCGATACTTACCTTGGCTTCTATTTTTCGCTTGAACTTGATTTCGAGATTCGCAATCAGATCTTTCAATTGCGCATCGTCCATGGCAAACGCGGAAGCAATCCTTGCTCCCAGCACGCCTTCATGTTGCGTCTTGAGCTGCTCGAATAACTCGCTCACCTCAGGCAATATCTGGACCCGGCGATTCTCCGCCAACAGCAAAATGAAATTGCGGCCTTCATCGTTGAGCTTGTCACCGCATATGCCAATAAGCAATTCGCCCAATCGCCTGCTCGAAACTTTTGGATTACCAATAAGTGCGCGAATACGCCCGTCACCAGCGATGACGGCTGCAAATTGCAGCATGCCGGACCACGCGGATAGCGTGTCATTCGCTCTGGCCAATCTGAAGACGGCCTCAGCGTAGGGCCGTGCGATCGTACGGGCTTCAGCCATCGCCTAAAGCTCCGCTTTGATAGACGCGAGCAGATCGGCGTGTGCTTTGGCGTCCACCTCGCGACTCAGGATTTTTGCGGCACCTGCCACGGCCAGATCCGCCACGTGTTGGCGCAATGTTTCCCTGGCGCGAAAGACTTCCTGCTCGACCTCTGCCTTGGCGCCCACGAGAATACGTTTGCCTTCGTCCTGGGCGGCGACCTTCGCTTCCTCAACAATCTGGGAAGCACGCTTTTCTGCCTGGGCAATGATGTCGGCCGCCCGCTGCTTGGCCTCCTTCACCACGTCGGCGGAGCGATGACTGGCGAGCTCCAGTTCGTGTTTGCCGCGTTCGCCCGCGGCCAGACCATCCGCGATCGTTTTCTGCCGGTTCTCTATCGCACGCATCAATGGCGGCCAGACAAACTTGACCGTGAACCAGATAAATATGGCAAATGCCATCGCCTGGGAAATAAGGGTAAAGTTGATATTCATGGCTAGCCTCTGATAATGGCACCGAGAGCAGGCATTATTATTTGATGACGGCCAGCAATGGATTGCCGAATGCAAAGAGCATCGCCAGACCCACGCCGATGATAAAGGATGCGTCGATTAACCCGAGTAACAGGAACACTTTGCCTTGTAGTGTCGGAATCATTTCCGGCTGACGCGCAGCGCCCTCAAGGAAGCTGCTGCACATGATACCGATACCGATACAGGCGCCGGCTACGCCGAGACCGATCATCAGGCCGATACCAATGCCTGTATAGGCCTGAATCATCGCCAAGTATTGCAAATTGTCCATCTCAGTTTCCTCTCGTCGTGGTGATAAATAATAGTTTTGTCGTAGTGTGACAGGCAGGCAGGTACAAATCAGTGCGACTCGTGTGCCATGGAAAGATAAACTACCGTCAGCATCATGAAAATAAACGCTTGTAATGTGACGATCAGAATATGGAAAATGGCCCATCCCGCCCCCAGCATCGTGCCGAACAGGGTGCCGACCAGGCCGGTAGCCGCCCACATGCCGATCAGCAGGAAAATGATCTCGCCAGCGTAGATGTTTCCGTAAAGACGCAGGGAATGGGAAAGGGGCTTGGAAACGTACTCGACCAGGTTAAATAGAATGTTGACCGGCCACAATACCGGATTCTTGCCGAACGGCGTGCAAACCAATTCGTGTATCCAGCCGCCAAGTCCCTTGACCTTTATGTTGAAAAAAATCATCAGCAGCCATATCGAGAGCGCCAGCGCAAACGTCGTGTTGATGTCAGTGGTCGGTACGCTGCGCCAATTGTGCAGGCCCAGCCGCTCATAGACCCAGGCCATGATATCTATCGGCAGAAGATCCATTGTATTCATCATGAGCACCCACACAAACACGGTGAGCGCCGCAGGCGCGACAAACGCGTGGCGGTCGCCATGGAAGGTGCTTTTAACCTGCTCGTCAATAAACTCGATGGCCAGTTCGACGAATGCCTGGCGCTTGCCAGGGACTCCGGATGTCGCGCCCCGCACCACCCACCACAGAAAACCGAAGCTGATGATACCCAGCAATACCGACATTGCCAGCGTGTCAATATGCAGCGTCCAGAATGCACCTTCGCCCACCGAGCTGGTCAGGTTGGTCAAGTGGTGAGCCATGTAAGAGGTTGGGGTAAGTTCCGCGCCTGATGCCATGTTTATTGCCTATTCAAACTATTTAATTCGAGCAGTCTTTGCGTCGTCCGTTACAAATAACGCCATGCCGAAAACCAGGACAGTCACCGCAAACGTTCCGATAAACCCAACCGTGACCACGTCTTTGTAAAGCGTCAAAACCAGCCAGAGCAGGATAATCATGACAGTGACTTTTACCGCTTCCGCTTTCAGCGCCGTTATCAGCACGCCGCTCATGGTAGAACCGTGGTAGCGCGAGATAATCGCCGCAAAAGCCGCGGCGGAAATGATACTGACCACGCCTCCCAATAACGCGGAAGCTGCGCCATGAAATCCCCATAACAGGCCAAGGGTCGCCATCATCGCCATGGTGACGATCAATTGCCAGCGCATGACGACGCGCACGGGCTTGTTTCGTATCCAGGGCATCATCTTGGCGTCTGTCAGAAAGCCTGCTAGGCGTGTTGAAAATTTGCTCTCAGAATGTCTGAATTTTCATCCCAGCCGGCGCCCCTCTCCGGGTTCTTCTTTTAGGCCATGCCGAAACAGTAAAATCCAGCGCTGACTGAATTAGCGCTGACTGAATTTCAAAACACGCGGATTTTAATCTGCTTGAGCGCGTCAGTCAATGGAAGTCTTCCCCGGGCTCAAGAAATCTCAGCGGTAGTTATGGAAATCGCATGCCAGACTTTCAAGTCGGCGTGATGCCGACTTGAAAGTCACGGGCAGGGAATCAGCCAATCCAATCCGGTAAGGCGTGCCCAAAGACCAAACGGGCATTGGGGTCGGGAATCGCAAGTTGGACCGGTGGCCTTACATACATTTACTCTCCCGTCGGAGATTTTTACAACAACGAAACCTCGTCAATCGATAAAGTGTATAACCTACTGATTTATAAATTTTTAAAGAAAAGGCATGGTTATTGCTTTACTGCTTATATTATCTTATGGAGAATAATAATGAAAAACATGTACCCCAGGATTTTATCGGCGGCGCTGGTCGCTGGCCTCAGCTTTGCCTCGCTGGGCCAGGCAGCTCCTATCAATGTATTGTGGTATACCTACGCTGATCCAGCTTCCGAATATCGAGAGAAAATTTCTCAATTGTCCAATATTGTCCATACGCTCCCTCAAAGTAACGGGTCAAGTTGGAACTTGGACTACTGGGATGCCGGTAGCGCAGCACCGGATTTCTCCACATTTGATGTCCTCGTCATCGAAAGCGGAGAAGCTTTTCGTACCGGCGCACCAGGCGGTCCGCTGGCAACGCCGAATTACAGCGGCATTCTCGATAACAAAGCAGCGATAGAAGCTGCCCGCGGAGATCGAACCTTCATTACCACTGCAGATTCCGATTTTCATGCAATCCGCGGAGATACCGGAAACATTCCTGACAGCAGCGGCGGCGGTTTGTGCGCTCCCGCGTTGACTTCATCCGATTGCTGGGATGGTGCTCTGGGCCATTCGGTAAATGCTGTCAACTGGGCGGGAAGCGGCAATGGCCTTGGGATTGTTTCGTTTCTGGATGGAGAGCATGCCGGCGCTTTTTGGTGGACGAACGTGAACTCATTCCTGCACAATGAGCTCGACGGACATGTGAGTTACGGCGGCTCCGAGCAAAACCCGATCATCAGTCCCCTGCAAGCGGGCCATCCGCTCAATTCCGGGCTCACATCAACAGGACTTTCAGACTGGGATAATTCATTTCACGCGTTTCTTCTTCCAGTCGATGGCTATACTTCAATTGTCGACTCAAGCCTGAGGCCGGGGATGTCCGTCGCTATCGCAACGTCGGTTCCCGAACCCGCAACCTATGCCATGATACTGGCCGGTCTTGGGCTAATGGGTGCGGTGGTTCGCCGCAGGAAATATCCGTCCCTAACCTGAATTAACCCGGTCCCATTTTCGCGAAAGCAGATAAAGCGCTTTTTTGATGGGCGGTCGAATATAAGATAGTGCAGATATAAACGTAGCATCCCTTTCAACGCTGTTGATAGCATTTGGCGGGTGACGAGATGGCATCATGCGGCTTTTGGGACGCGAAGGCGCAACGATGCGAACTGGTGCGACCGCACAGGGCGAGGAGCGCCTTCTGAACGCTGGCAGCAGAATGCCCCATGAACGTAAGCGCGGGTTGGCGCCTCCCTCCTACGCTGCCCGATCTCCGCTTTGCGGGACCCCCTCATGCGCCTTGTAGAATTCAACGAAAAAGCGAACCACGCCCAGAGGCTCCACGCTATGTAAAACTTCCGGCACGACAATTCCAATTCTATCCGGAGACAATTCGATATCTGCTTTCAGGATAGGTACGCGGTAGCGAATCTTTCCCTCCGCCACGATGATTTTTGCCCAAACACCGACTCTTGTCGAGTGGTCCTTTCTCAACGCGGCCGGTAATGATTCCTCCGTAAAGTCGGGCGTTCGTTTATATGCAACAAAACTATCTGGCAGTTCGAATTTATCGCACCGGACGCAGTTGAGCATCTCCCCCAGCATGCTGCGGCGACCCTCATCGGTAGTCACCCAGGGGCGATTGATAAATGGTGGATTATGCCGCACGTGCTGCAAGTGCCCACAACTGAGAACTGCCACCGAATCTCCTTCACCATCGAATTCAAATCCTGTAATTGGGCGTTCCATAGCTTGAAGTAGAAAGTCGTTAAAAAATGCAGGCGTCGTCGCTCAGCCGAATAATTGCCGGTCATCGGTTATATTCTATAACGCCCTGAGTTATCGATACAATAACATCTTTATCTATTCCCGAAGCTGAGAATTAGCACATCTATCAACGCTTTCTGCCCTATAAACGGACCGAATTTGCGATGTCTAAACCGTTTCTACGGCCCGGAGCATGTTTTGAGCCATGCGTAGCGTGAAGCGTAACTGCCCCCGGTCCCAAGGAGTGAACCGCGGAAGCTGATACAGGTCACTCCCAACCCTGGCTGCACCATGAGCGGTTGAAACCGCCGCATCGAAGCCGAGCTCCCTGACTATCCTGACATGGTCGGGCAGATAGTCCCTTCCCGGCTTTCCGTTTGGGTAAGCGAAAAGCCGCACCGGGGCGCGAATGATTCCCTCCAGCATCTCCTTGCCGTCAGCAATCTCGGCGCGGGCCGCACCGTTTTCCATACGCGCCAGAATAGGATGATTGACGGTATGTCCGCCAATCTCCATCCCTGCATTATGCAGGGCTCTGATCTGCGCCGAAGTCATCATAAGATTACTGGGCGGAATAACGGGGATGAGAGTACTCAGTGTCTTGATCCGTGATTGTCTGGATTCCAGCGGCAAGTACTTGAGTTGACCCAGCACGTTATAGACCGCTTGCCGGCGTTGCGAAACGGTCCCGATCTCAAATTGGCCCAGACCCATCCTGCTGAGATCAAGCGTATTTCCGGGTGCCCCACGTATCAATTCGATCACCGTATCGTTCCACATCCGTCCACCATCGAGGAAGCTGGTGGACACAAAAAATGTGGCAGGGATCCCATATTTTTGCAGGACCGGCAGGGCAGTTTCCGCATTGTCCGCATAACCGTCATCGAAAGTGATGCACGCCGCACGCGGCGGCAACTTCCCTTGGCGCAAACCCTGTACCGCATCGAGAAAAGGAATGATTTTGAAGGAGGCTGCAAGGTTTCGCATTTGCGTATCGAATGTTTTCACATCCCCCTCCTCCGGAAACAAGGTATCCGGTTGCGGCAATACGCGGTGATAAATCAGGATGGACAAACGGCTGCGCAACCCGCCTGCAGAACACAGGCTCGGCAATAAGGCCCACGCCCGCATGGGCTTAACCAGGCTTTCCAAATAGCCAGGCTCTGGCATATGCATTATCCAGAAGCGCTACCACATAGGATATAAAGGGATAATGCGTTTTGACGACCATGCTATTTGCTTGATTCCCTGGCAATGGGTGCCGTTTTCGATGGATTCAGCTTTCCAAACTGACGCTGAGGGCCTGTGCCTTTTTCATTACTCGCGGGCGCGGCTTTCTCCTTCAGTTCTTTTTCCACCAGAGCACGTGTGGCCACCATTGCCGCCATCAGGTAATAAGGCACGTCGAAATAAAGCAGGCTGAGGAATGCTCCACCTGTGGCAAAACCCACCAGGCTGACCTGGATCATGGTAGCCAGGTTGGAAGCCCATCGGTATTCATTCATATTTGCGGTATGGCGGATAATCCATGAACCTGTCTTCCAGGTCAGGAAACCAAGCAAAAGATATAATCCCAAGCCAACAAACCCATGCTCCCCAAGGGCCTGAAAATAAATGCTGTGGGCGGCACGGGGCTTGTCCAGAATATCGGGGGCATACAGGGCAAAAAGTTCTGGTGTCGTGACTTCGAAACCGCCACCCGTCAGCGGGCGATCCCCAGCCAGATTGTAGGCCATCCACCAGGCATTGAAACGTCCTTTAACCGAGCCATCCTCTTCGTAGCTATTGATACTGTCCATTCTTTCCGACCACTTTTCCGGCATGAATGTCACCAGCAGCGGAACAGCAAGAATCATCAGGAACCCCAGGGAGAGCTTCTGCCGGCTTTTTAGCCATAAGAAAGCTCCCATTGCCATGATCGCCAATAGCGCGCCGCGTGAATGGCTTCCGAAGGCGGAAGCCGCGCAGAGAAGCATCGCGATTGTCAGACCATGGCGCACCCACATATTGCGGTATATCATTTGCAAATAGTGCATCAGGGGAATGGTCATGATGAGCGCCAGCGCAAGCTCGTTGTTTCCCTGGATGAAGGTACCCAAAGGCCCCCACACCAGATCCACCCCTCCGCTTTTTATCGTGAAGATCCCGCCCTTGACACCGTAGAATCCGAGGGAAAGGATCACCACCACGACGAGAAGATGTATCTGTTGCCTTGTTTTAATGAGCATCAGGGTGACGAACGTCATGAGCATGATTTTCATCACCTTCTGCCATTGGATGAATGTTTCTTCCGGATGAAGGGCAAAGACCGTGCTCACATTCATCCATAATACGAAAGCAATAAGAACCGATGTAAGGGGAGTAAATGGAAAGTTTTTTGATGCTCTGGTGAAGAGAAGGCTCACCATCGTCACGCCGGCGACAATCGCGGCAAATGGAAATGAAACAGCGAATCCCCATCCTTGCGTATGAGGATTCATGACGCTAAGCCACACCCACATCAATACCCCGATGTACGGCCTCTTGAGAATGAAGGGCAGAGAACCGAAGACGATCAAAGTGACGAGAATGTCTCTCATGGATCTAATCGGTTATCATCTGGAGATTGAGCCCATTTGCTACAGAGGAAAACGGCTAACAGAAAAAATTAAGATTCCCGGAGTAAGCTGCCTAAAAAGCTGCTGAAAAAATCGCGCCAGGATGAATTATAGCGCCAACACGCAAATCTGCATCAACGAACAATAAAGCATTGCCATTGAAACCTGCCGTGCTCATCGAGCGAGCCGATGTTGCAGCAGTAGCGCATCGAGGAAATACTTGGTTGCCCAGTTGGGAAAGCCCCCTCGCATGTATCCGCCAAATAACGGAAATGAACCGGCAATTGCGCCATTGAGCGCAAGGTTCGATGATTCCAGCATCTGCAATACTTTCAATGCGTCGACCAGTGCGTCCGCGGCTTGCTTATATTTGCCCGCACCCGTCAGTTCAAAAAGACGGTAGCAGACAATTGCAATCTGCGCATTGCCGGTAAGGCAGGATGACAATGCCGCCGGCTCCCAATCCGAATAGAAGCGTCCAGCCAGCAATCCACGATAGTCGACGCGGGCAACCAGCGGGTCAATGCCTATCCTTGCAACCGTCACGAAGTCCGGGCGTTGTGCCGCCACCCCGACTTCAAGCACGCCCTGCAATGTATATCCCATCGTATGCGTAAGTGGAGCGGTTGACTGTGTCAAACAATTGTGTGCGAACCAGCCATTCGGCTGCTGCTGGCGCGATGCTGCCTCGATCGCCTTGATCGCGGCCTCCTGGTAACGACGCTCCCCCGCAATTTCTCCGAACCGGTACATCGCCCAGGCGCACAGGCAGGTATACGTCTTGATCTCGCCGGTGCTGACATAAGCACCGTTGGTGCGGAAATAGCCGCTGTCGTCCAGATCCCCGGCCAGGAAATCGGCGGCGCGGCGCCCTGCTTCCAGGAATTCCACGGCGCCGGTTGCACGAAATGCGGAACACCATCCGTCGAGCACCATGCCGGTATTGAAAGTCGCGGCCGTCTGCTGGGCCGGTGGGGAAACCGGTCCGCCCTGAACCGCCCCCGATGGCATTTGAATTGCAATCTCCCAACGCGCCATCGACAGCGCCGCGTCTCGCGCAGCGGAGTCATCGAAACTTTCGGCATATGCAAGAAGCGATGTAATGATGTAGCCGGTCGTTTCCGGATACGACGGCATCCACCCGCCCGGCTCACCGCGGCATGGAAAATACCCAAGCGGCACGCCGTCGTCCCGCGTTGCCTGCTGGGCGCGCAGCAGCCATTGCACTGCCATGCGGGCTCGAAAAGCGGTTTCACCCTTCGGACAAGTCGTTCGTGTCAGATAGCGCCAGTAATCCCGCAATACCTGCTGCCTGAAAACCCGATTGTCAGGTTCAAAGAGCCGTGCAATCTCGCTCGCCAGCGTCCTGGCATCCCAGTAATTCTGGCGCCATCCCGTGCCGAAATACGTGTCTCGCGCTATGCGCGCAATTGCAGTGAATTTCACCTTGTCATTCCCATTTTAGGGGTGAAATCATAACATGGCTTGCGCGCGGCGCACCCCGTACTTTGGTCGCCTTGACACTATACTGCTTGCGTTGTACCGTGATCCGGTTTGGCTTTCTCATATCATGTTTTGTATTTCTCGCAACCTCCGGTCGATTTCCTGATGCACTTACCGATTTTTTCCGCCTGAACGATAAAAAACCTGAGCCGGCTCCTTTCGTTTCCTCCTCAGGAAAAAGATACCTGGCTTGGGGAAACCCCAATAGGCATGAAATTTATTTTCTGGATGGCCTTCTTCCTCATAAAATAGTTGGAAAGTAAAAGTAAATGACTGGAATATTCCGAGCTGAACCAGGCACAACGGCATCGCTGGTCCGGGAGATCGCCGCCTTAAATCCGGCGAACCCGTTTTATACCCCCCAATATTTTGCATTTCGGCGCACCCAGGGATTTACACCCTGGATTCTGATCAATGGCGATCACGCCCGATCAAACGTATACTGTCCCGCGTTCATGAAGGCCGGGCGGCTGAGATGTTCGCTGGAAATACCCTCCCTCCCCGACCTTCCGGCGGATGCGCCTTTCTGGGAGGGAATCATGGACTTCTGCCGCCGGAAGGGTGTCTCCGACTTGTCAGTGAATAGTTTTTGCTCGGCAGGCGGCGTAATTCCATCACTGCATCATGAAGAAAGCCGCAAGTCCCGCTGGGAATATGTGCTGAAATTAAGCCATTCCGAATTCTTGAAGAAAATGTCGAAAGGGCATGCCTACAGAATTAAGCGTGCAAAAAAAATGGGGGTGGAAATGCGACGTGTGCGCGATCGGCAGGCAGCCGACGCACATGCACGGTTAATCAGCGCTTCCATGCAACGACGGCAGGAGCGCGGAGAAAATGTCACGACGACCGCGCCGGTGGAAAGTCTGCATCAGTTGGTCGATTCCGGTGCAGCAGAGATTTTTCAGGCAGTGTTGGACGGTCAGGTGGTTTCCTCCAACTTTATACTGTTGGCGGAAAAGGCGGGATACAGTCATACTCAGGGCACCAGCCCGGAGGGCATGGATTGCGGTGCAGCCCATTTTCTTATTCATGAAATTGCCTGTGCGCTGCGGGATGAGGAAAAAGAGGTATTCAATCTGGGAGGCACCGACGATCCGGATCCGGAATCCGGGCTGGTCAAATTCAAAACCGGCTTTGGAACCGCAACTGAAAAAATTGATCTTGAAGCGGCGAGATTCATGCCGGCAAGTGTCGCATCCTGCCTGCTGCGGCGGCTTCTTATTTTTGGGAAGGAATAGGTTTGGGTTTGCATTCGCTTAAGTCCTTGCTCCGCCCCGTGCACGCCGCATTGCCGGACAATCTTCGTCGCCAAATAGACATTGGATCGATCAGTCTGCAGGACACGCTCAAAAACTGGCGGATGCCTGCATATCGTGTGCGTGCTCCGCTTCCTGACGGCAAAAGTGAAGGCACGATCCTCTATCTCGGAGACCGGCCCCAGTATGCCTCCTGGACTCACAAATTGTTCGGCCATGCAATAGAGCCTGCCTTCCTGGGCAACTTCTCGCTTTTTCAGATACTGGGGGATCGCACTCCCGCCTTGGCCGCTGATATCACCCTCTGTCCATTAAATCCGTGGACCATGCCATTGTTTGCACGGCGCGGGTGGCACGTCATGCCTTTATTCGTGAATTGCCTTATCGACTTGCGCAAGCCGGTTGATGAATTGATCACGAGCAAGGGAGCAAATCATCCCATGCGTGTTGCGCGTCGCCTCGACTATCGTTTTGAGCATAAAGAAGGCGACCAGGCGCTTCAAGAGTTTTTTCAGCAGATGCTCGTCCCGACGGTACAAAATCGCCATGAGGAACGCGGATTCTTTTCAAAATGGGAGGACATACAACATGTCCATCAGAATGGCGTTCTTATTGCCGCCTATCTGGATGACGAATGGATTGGGGCGATCCTTCTTGCTATCGAGGGAGCGGATAGCATTCGAATCGCGAATCTAGGCTGGCGGAATGGGGATGACGCGTGGCTGAAGAAGGGGATTGTAGCCGCTCTCTACTATCAGTCCCTAACCTGGGCGCAGGAGCATGGATTCACGGAATTCAATATGGGGTCGAGCAGCGCCTTCGTCAAGGATGGTCCCCTGAATTTCAAACTGAAATGGGGAGCAACCATGGTGCCCCCCGAAGTAAGATTGGTGGACGGCCAGATAGAAGGGTCGCGATCTTTCGTCGGCGCAAGGCTCAACCTGGGTTCGCCGGCGGCGCAATCGTTTCTCGCATCGACTCCTCTGCTTGAGTGCTCCAGGGGCAGGCTGAGGGCCATTACCTGGAATGCGGAAATTCCGCCACAATTTCATCGGCAAGTTGATCTTGGATGCGCATGGGTTAATCTCGCTGAATCTGACGGCAACAAATCGTTGGTATAATTTGAGTGCATTTCCGCATGGCTTCTGGAATATGTCGTGAATAATCCGGTCCTCGTGCTTGGGGCAGGTCTCCGAACAACCGTGACTATCGCGCGGTCCCTGCATCGACAAAATATTCCGGTCATCGTGACGCCGATCACGCCTGCCGAGCCGGCAATTCAATCGCGCGCCATCCAGAGGCACGTTCGACTGCCTGATTTCAGAGCCAGACCTGACGATTTCATCAGGGAGCTGACGGGACTCATTCAGGCCGAAGGCATTGATATGATCATGCCGACGGGAGACGGCGCGATGGCGGCGTTGGCTCAACACTATGAAGCTCTGGCACATCTTGTGCACGTCGGTTCCCCATCGCCCGCAATAATGGAACGTGTCCTCGACAAGAGCCTGACGCTTACCGCCGCACAAAAATGTGGCATCCCTACCGCCGCATCACGGTTGATTGA
>JBOIFK010000106.1:0-3106 GCA_050741585.1 Nitrosospira sp. | reverse complement strand
TCGGAAGACTTCAGCCCCGGCTTACTCCACCGGTCTTTGCTGCCGCGTTTTATCCAGCTCGTATCCTCGGGCGGGTTGTAAGAAAATGCCGACCCTGTATTTCCGATCGTGATTGCCACTGCCGTCAAGATTGCTATCGTCAGGTTTCTCATTTATTTTTTTGCCAGGAGCGCACCACAAGCATACCGCATTCGCTTCTCTTAAAGAACTGATGATCCGTTTTTCCGCTGAATCGCTCCTCCATTGTCCGCACTTTTTAAGAGCAGGAGAAAACGACAATTACCGATTGTTTACATTTTTATCCGTATTGTTCGCGCCATGCCTTTTTCCGCCTAGAATATTCAGGATGCGCTTCCGCCTGCTTCCACTTCTCATAGAAAATAGCCGCGCTTTCCGCTTTCGATACATCGCCGGTGCCTTTTTCATTTAACGCATAAGCATTGTTTTTATTATATTTTACGCCGCCTTTGTAATTCGTGTATCGCCGCGCGCGCGTATATCCCATTTGCAGAAATTTTCGCGCCATATCAGTACCGACAAAGTCTCCGGTTTTCAAATAATCTTCAAACATACTGTAAAGAGTGGCGCTGCTGGTCCGTGCGAGGTCTGGAGTTTTGAAACGCCAGTACGGCATCAACTCGCTTTTATAGGGTTCGCAAATCAACACTCCCTGCTCGCCCTTACCGATGCGATATTTTTCTGGCTCGTTGCGATAATCGATGTCCGGTTTCCATGTATAGCTTTGCTTATCGAAATTTAGATGAGAGGGCTTTGGCTGTTTTGCCATGACGAATTCTCCACGCAAAATATCCAGCGCAAGTTAAAATCTATCCTAAGATACACGGACTACGGACAAGCTAAGACATGACGGAAGGCAAGGCCGCTCCCGAACCTGTCTGACGGTGGAAAATTACGCGCAAGTCTGATAGCCTAGCACCATGAATGAAGCGACGCGACCAAATCTCAATCCCCCAGGCGACCATAAGAAAGTGCTGTTGCATTCATGCTGCGCGCCCTGTTCGGGAGAAGTCATGGAGGCCATGCTGGCCTCCGGCATCGACTACACGATCTTCTTCTACAACCCGAACATCCATCCCGAGCGGGAATACCTTCTCCGGAAGGACGAAAATATCCGGTTTGCGGAAAAGCACGGGGTCGAATTCATAGACGCAGACTACGATAAGGAGAACTGGTTCGCCCGCGCTAAAGGCATGGAATGGGAGCCCGAACGCAGCATTCGATGCACAATGTGTTTCGATATGCGTTTCGAACGCACGGCGTTATATGCGTTCGAGAATGGCTTTCCCGTCATGACGAGCTCCCTCGGCATTTCGCGCTGGAAGAACATGGAGCAGATCAACGATTGCGGTCGCCGCGCCGCGGGACGTTATGAAGGCCTGACCTACTGGGATTACAACTGGCGAAAGGGCGGGGGCTCGGCACGCATGATCGAAATCAGCAAGCGCGAGGAGTTCTACCAGCAGGAATATTGCGGCTGCGTCTATTCCCTGCGTGATACCAACCGGCACCGGAGGAGTCAGGGCCGCCCCCTGATCGAGCTTGGCACCCAGTTCTATCGATCACCGGCTGTTAAGGGAGAGCCGTCGAAGTAGCCATCCGCCGCGACAATCCGGCACGCCGGGGCTGTATTCCCTAGTGCTGAAAACGGCAGGCTCCAGCAGCTATTCAACTACTAATCCGAAAGACCTGTAAGAATCGCGATATTCGTCAACGGACGAAGGGACTACGAGATGCTATCTCATGCAGCATGGCGTGAGTTCAAGAGTATCCCGGGCCTCTACAGCTTCATTCTGAATAAAATCACGGAGGGATTCCCATGGAAAACGATAAGCAAGTTGCCGTATTGTCCGGATTGAAAGGAGTCTCCGTTACCGGAGGGTCCATGCTTAGCACTTCAATATACTTCAATATAAAAGGCGATATGCATTACGATCCTGAGATAGAGGGACTTGGGGTCTTGTCCATAGATTTTACGCTTCCTGTTTCTAAAGAATTCCTGGTCGGGAAAGACATTTCCCAGCTTCAGGAATTATTTTCTGGCTGGCTAATTCAAGCCGTGCGAGAGGAATCCCTGCGGGAATGGTTTGAAATGCAGTCCGCTCAAGCTCAGATCATACCTTGATGACCGAGTGTTTCCACGAATTGATGATTCGGGCTTCCCCCATTCAAGAGCCAAGCAATAAATAGAACTTTCTGGCAGGTGACGCCCCCCAATTCTGCTGGGATTCGAAACTAGAATCTGGCCGCTTCTGACAATCCGACCTGGTTGGATTTAACGTATTCGCTTGGAAATAGAGGACAGACCACGGTTTTAGAGTCTAATCGGGTTTTAGCAAGCACACCGGCAAATCCATTATTTTTGGCGAATACCGGCTAGTCCCGGGTATTCCCCGGCACACCCAGCACTTTCGGGTTGTGGCGGACCAGCGCGCTTCCCGATAATTTGCGCAGGGCGACATAGAACACAGGTGTAAGGAACAACCCGAACAGGGTTACGCCGATCATGCCCGCGAACACGGTAATCCCCGTGGCTGAGCGCACTTCCGCGCCGGCACCTGTAGAGAGCACCAGCGGTACAGAGCCGGCGACAAAGGCAATGGATGTCATGACGATGGGCCGCAGGCGCAGGCGGCAGGCCTCCAGTGCCGCTTCAACGATACCCCTGCCCTGGAATTCCAGCTCACGCGCGAATTCGACAATCAGGATCGCATTCTTGCAGGCCAGGCCCATCAGCACGACCAGCCCCACTTGGACGAATATATTGTTGTCACCACCGGTCAACCATACGCCGAGCAAGGCGGCACACATGCATACCGGCACGATCAGGATGACGGCAAGCGGCAGCGTCCAGCTTTCGTACAGCGCGGCGAGCACGAGGAAGGCGAGCATGACGGCAAGCGGAAATACGATCAGCTTTGCGTTGCTTTGTGTCACCTGTTGATAGCTCAGGTCCGTCCATTCGAGCATCATGCCGTCCGGCAGCGTTTCCTCGGCCGTTTCCTTAAGCCGGGTGATGGTCTGTCCCGAGGAAAACTGACGCGGATCGGAATCGCCAATCAGATCGGCAGCAGGATAACCGTTGTAG